>JADGPY010000380.1 GCA_017882205.1 Chitinophagaceae bacterium | reverse complement strand
GTTAGAAATGAGGGCTTGGTTTCAAAAAGTTTTGAACCCGTCCTCTTGATTCTTAATTCGTGATCAGGGGTTTGGAGATCTGCGTATATACTATTACTGTTGGTTTTCATATTATCTAACTTATTATTATTGCTGGTTTTATGGGTTCGGTCCCTAAGTCTGTTTCTGGTCCATTTGCAAGAGCTTCTTCTGCTTCTCTTTGCTTACGGATATCAATAGCTGCTTGCTTATCGTATTCAATTTGTAGTCCGTCTTCAACTTCCCATACTGCCATCATCGGGAAGAGCTTTGAAAAGAGTGTTATAACCAGGAATATCCCTGCCAGGCATGCTGCAGTAACAGAAAATTCCACCCAGTTAGGAAAATAACTTGACCAGTCTCCCGGAACTTCCTGTATAGGCATAAATGGATGCAAAAGAGTTGGCACTACAATGATGTATCTTTTTACCCATGCTCCCGCAACAATAATAATACAGGTGATTGAAAGCATTAAAGGCGATCGCCCTTTTGGAAACGCCATAATAATAATCGGTAACAGTACTGTGCCAAATTGTAAAGTCCAGAATACTATAGAGTAACTACCATAAAATAGATCCGTTAGTAAATGCCCTTCGGCAGTTGCCATTTTATAGGCAGGTATCCAGTATTCATTCAAATTAAGATAGGCATAAATAAGAGTAAGTGCCAATACTATTCGCCCCATAAGATCAAAATGTCTTGGCGTAATATATTTTTCCAGGTGATAGAGTTTTCTGAAGGCAGCCATTCCAAGTATAACCCCTGCGGAACCGGAGTAGAGCGCCCCTGCAACAAAGTAGGGACCAAAAACAGTACTGTTCCAGCCTGGGCGAAGTGTCATGGCGAAGATGTAACTTACTACTGTATGTACTGAAACTGCTACTGGAATAATAATAATTGTCATGATTGTCATGGACTTTTCAAGCCTGTGCCATTGTGATTTGGTCCCTCTCCAACCTACTGCCATTTTTGTATAAAGCCACTTCCTGAACTTTCTGAATCGTGTGTCGCAAACGGTTAGCCTGTCCCGGCAAAGCGCCATATCAGGTATCATGGGCAGGAATAAGAATACAGAACTGCCCACAAAGTAGGTGCAAATGGAAATAATGTCCCACATCAAAGGCGATTGTAACCGTCCGAAAATAACTAAGTGGAGAAGGCGGTCAGGACGTCCCAAATCTATAATAGGCATTATTCCGCCAAACAGCAGTGATACAAAGGTGAGTAATTCGGCTGAACGGGTGATAGGTCTTCGCCATTCCTGTTTCGTGATACGCAAAATGGCTGATACAAGCGTGCCCGAATGGCTGATACCTATAAAGAATACAAAGGTCGAGATGTATAAGCCCCAAGATACATAGTTGCGCATGGCTGTAACTCCTAAGCCATGTCTTAGTTGGTGGATGTAGCAATAAAGACCCCATGCGATAACTATCAGCAGGCAACCAATCCATATCCGGGTAGATCGCGCCCATCTTCTTGTTGGTTTTAGACAATCTTCCCGAACGGTTTCTATTTCTTTTTTAAGATCGTATCTTTCGTTTACCATATCCTATTTTTTGAAATGATTATTTCCCTTCTTTTAAAATTTATTTTACATACTCATATTTCCCATATCCATTTCCTTCTCTACAGGTTTTCCTGCTTTCTTTTTCTTATCCACAGAGTTCATATCTGGTTTAGGATACTTCCTGTTTTTAGGTGGCAGGTAGTACACACGCGGCTCAGTACCCAATTCTTCAAGGCTGCGGTATCCAGCATTATCTTCCAGTAGCAGGCTTAATTTGACCGTTACACCCGATGCATTTGTAACTGCATCTTCATTCTGGTCGCCAAAATAAATGGCATCCATAGGGCATGAACTTACGCAGGCAGGCATCTTACCTTGCCTGATCATATCAGGACAGAAATCGCATTTCTCTACTGTACCCATTCTCCGTGGAAGACTTTTTTCAGGTGAATAAGCCATACCGGCAAGTTCTGGTTGTTCTTTAGGATGGCTCCAGTTGAAGAAGCGGGTAGAATAAGGGCATGCAACCATACAGGAGCGGCAGCCTATGCAGCGTTCATTATCAATCAGCACAATGCCATCCTGCCTCTTAAAGGTTGCATTCACAGGGCAAACTTTTGTGCAGGGCGGATTATCACAATGGAAGCAAGGCTTTGGAAAAAAGTAGGGCGCAGTAGTTACCGCATCTTGCATTTTAAAGACTTTAATCCATTCCCTGTCCGATTCGGTGTAATGCATTGTCTGGCATGCCTCGGTGCATTTCTTGCATCCATCGCATTTGGCTTCGTCAATTACCATCACGAATTTTTTGTTCGGTATACCTCTTCGGGCTTCTTCATTTGAAACTGGAGGTGCCTCGTACTCATGTAAATGGGTCTGATCTGCCGTAAATACCTTTCCATCTTGCGTAAAGACAGTTCTTTTTACGCCAGATTCTATTTTTTTATCGTTTGAAAGAATTTTTGTTACTGCTAAGGAGCCTACTGCTATGGTGCCTCCCGCTACAAGTCCAATCTTTAGGAAGTTCCTTCGGTTAGTTGGGTTTACTGAATTGCCTTTTTCTTTTTCCATAATTATTGATTTTGATAATATCTTTCAGATTGCTATTTGCTACTATTGGATAACTTCCTTGCGTAACAAATGATGTTATAACAATTAATGTTATAAAGGTTGTAAATTCAAAAAAAAAACATTATGACTTTAATCATGAAAAGCTTTGTATTAAGGAGGAAATAATTCTGCGAAAATGCAGGTTTGTTATTTTTGCAGAAAAGAGGATGTATATTTTTATCCATCCTGAGGGCGAAAAAATGAAGAATGAAAATTAGAAAATAGAAATTTCGGTTGATTGGAAATTATAAATTCAGGGAATTGAAATTATCCCCTTACTTTATCCAGCAGGTCATTCAGCAGAACAATTTCTTCCTTATTCAGTGCAGAAAGGCGTTTGTCCATACGTTCATTTTGTTTCTCTATTGCTTCAAGCAGATCTAATCCTTTTTGAGTTATAAGTACATCCATCTTGCGTCTGTCCTCACCAGAAATATTTCTCCCCAAGAGATCCTTTTTCCGTAGGTGTTCAACAATTCTTGATGCATCGCTCATTCGGTCAAGCATTCGCTCACGGATAAGTTTTACAGTAGTTGCTCCGGGATTTATGCCACGTAAAATGCGCAGGATATTATATTGCTGGATGGTCAAATTATAATGCTTAAATACATCTGAATGAAATTGAATCATCCACTTACCCGTAAAAATGAGGTTTACAGCCGCCTTGTGATAATTATTCCTAAACGGCTTTACTTGCTGTATCTCTTTTTCAAGTATCATTTTTTTCATGTTTTAATCTGTCAGGTGGCAACACCTGGCATTACAAAAACAGTTAAGTGCCCTTTTAGTTTGCCGATTATAGAAAAGCAACAACTTTTTTTACATTATCATCCTCATTTATTGCAGGAACAAACTTTCCGTCTTTATTTTTTGCTTTGATTATTGCAACTACTATTTTGCTTGCATCAGATTTTTTGTAATACGATAATTCGATGCTGGCTTCGCCCTTACCCTGTGCATGTGATTGGTCTTGCGCAGTTGTAGTGCCATAAAAAAAACCTGTAAAGGTTATTGCAAGAGATGTTTTTTTGAGTATGCTCTTCATCGCCCCTCCTGGATAATTTTCCTGGTGTAACAAATGATGTGATAACAATTAATGTTATAAAGGTTGTACATTCAAAAAAAAGGCGCTATGATATTGATCAGAAAAATCTTTGTATTAAGGAGGTAATAAACATGCGAAAATGCAGGTTTAGGATACTGTGGAATCAGTGAAGCGGGGTTATCCGGTAGAAATTAAAAAATAGAATTTTGAAATTTCGGATGATTAGAAATTCAGGTAATTGTAGTAATTGTAAAAAATAAATACTTCAGATTTTCTTGCTATCTAATTCCTGATTTCTGACTCATTCAATTTTGTAATCGCCGATAATATTTTCCAGCTCTTTAATGTTCAGAAATATAATTTCTCTTTTATTTCGGGCAATTAGTTTCTCGCTTTCAAAATTGCTCAGTTGCCTGGTAACCTGCTCGGCCGTGGTGCCAGCAATATCGGCTATGTCTTGTCTGGTTAGCGAAATATTCAGCATCTTTGTTTCGGGATTCATTCCAAAAGCTTCATAAATATAGATGAACGCCATTGCCACTTTTTCCCTTATGTTCATCTGTGCCTGGTATTTCACTCTCAGCTCTGCTCTTCGTAATTCCGATGCGTAGAAAAATATCAGGTTAATGGCAAACTCCGGACAATTCATGCAGGCTTCGTAAAACAGTTCGTTTTCAACAAAACAAACCAAAGAATCCATTATGGCAACCGAATTAAAATAGTAATAGGTTTTTCTCAGCCCCCTGTGCCCAAGTATTTGTCCTTCCTTTGCAAGGCGAACAATCTGTTCCCTTCCGTGCAAACTTGTGGTTACAACTTTTATTCCTCCATGCTGAATAAAATAAATTCCGTAAATAGGCTCGCCTTCGCGGAAGATGTAACTCCCTTTTTTATACCAAAGCTGGTTTTTTTGGCTACTGATTTTATTCAACCACTCGCCAAAACATCCTTGCTTTATGAAACAATTTTCATTTGTACATACATTACATTCTATTCTATTTTTCATGGTAGTAAATTCTATTACAAAAGTACATTAGTTAGGATTTCGGATCGGGAATCATATAACAATTATTTTTTCCCGGCAATACGTTTTAGCATATTTCTGAAAATGAAATAATGGAAAGGAAGCATTAGATACCAATAATTCCGTCCTAAAATTCCCCTTGGACGAAAAGTGGCTATTTGTTTTAAAAGGCAACGGTTTTCGTTTTTTACAATTGAAAATTCAAGCCACGCTTCACCTGGCATTTTCATTTCAGCAAATAAAAGCAACCGGTAATTTTTTCGATCTACCAAAAGTACCCTCCAGAAATCAAGCGCATCGCCAGGCTGAATATCTACATCACTTCTTCTTCCTCTTCCCAAGCCAACACCCCCGACTAATTTATCCATCAATCCACGAATTCGCCATAATTTATCGGCATAATACCAACCCTGATTTCCGCCGATGCCAAAGAAGCGAGAGGCCACTTCTTCAACCTTATCTTTATCAATTTCTATCCACTTACGAACTTTATAACAACCATTGACAGGCACTTCCACGTATTGATTAACGTCTAATCTGCTCAGACTGCTTGAAGCAGCATCTGTCCAGCTTGATACCACCATATTTTGCTCAATTTTCAAAAAAGCCATTTTGATTGCTTCCCGATAAGGAATCAGTTCCTGAGGAATAATTTCATGAATAGTATGCTCTTTACAAATCACATCATTTTTCATGCTTTGCACTAGCTGGCGAGCGATGGTAAAATTAGCAGAGGTTGTAAGATATAACCAATATGCTGAAAGACCGGGGAAAAGTACTGGTAAAGAAAGAATGTAACGTTTATAACCACGAACAGATGCAAACTCCAAAAGCATTTGTTTATAAGTCAGCACATCTGGCCCTCCTATCTCGAAGGTTTTGAAAAATGTTTTTTCATTCAGCAGGCATCTATGTAAATAGTTTATTACATTTCGTATGGCAATAGGTTGACAGCGGGAATTCAGCCAACGGGGAACAATCATTACCGGCAATTTTTCTGTAAGGTCTCGGATAATCTCAAAAGATATACTGCCTGAGCCTACAATAATGCCTGCTTCAAAAATAGTATAAGCTATACCTGATCGTATAAGCACATCTTTCACAACTTTTCTTGCCAACAAATGTTTTGAAAGGTTTTTTTCATTGCTGATTCCACTCAAATAAACGATCTGCTTTACTTGTGTAAGAGTTGCAACGAGTACAAAGCAACCAGCAGACCTTATTTCATATTCCTTTAATGTTGTAGATGTATCACCCAAAGAATGAATGAGGTAATAGGCTACATCAAAATATTTTTTGTTAAAATGCTGTAGTGCATTTTCCGGGTGAAGAAAATCAAATTCAATTATATTAATTTTATTCAGTAGGTCAGGTGACGGTTGAAATCGATTGCGATCTCTAACTACACAAGTTACATCATGCCCCGCTTCTACAAGCACCGGTAACAGCCTCATCCCGATATAACCATTAGCCCCTGTAAGTAAAATGCGCATCTTTTATTTTTTAATCAACCACCAATATTAATCATTCTCAAATTGCTAATTTTTGAAGCATCCGTGTTTTCATAAGCAGGTGTAAACTGACCTTCCAAAGCTTCTTCTTCATCTTCCACAAATAGTTATATTTGGGGAAGAATGTTCTGACCATTTATTCGTATTTGTAATTATTGAATAAAGACTAAGTTATCCTTATTTATTACTTTTACCAATAATTTTTTAAATAAAAAAGCTAAATACCGTCTT
>JADGPY010000005.1 GCA_017882205.1 Chitinophagaceae bacterium | reverse complement strand
TTTCCAGGAATTTGCTTTGCAATGATAGGCCTGCATCCATGTTCAGTAAAAGAAAACTTTGCTGAAGAATTAGCCCTTGTTGAAGATGCTTTAAGTAAAAGAAAATTTGCAGCAGTAGGAGAGATCGGCCTGGATTTTTATTGGGATAAAACGTTTATCAATGAACAATATGAATGCTTTCACAGGCAAATAGAATTGGCGCTTTCCAATAAACTTCCGATCGTAGTTCATACACGTGAAGCGCTTGATGAAGCGATCCAGGTGGTGAAACAATATACATTGAGAGGCCTCAGTGGAATTTTCCATTGTTTTGGAGGCACAGCTGAGCAGGCCAAACAAATAATAGATGCTGGATTTTATCTTGGCATTGGGGGGGTAGTCACCTACAAAAAGTCTGGATTGGCTGAAGTGCTTACTGAGATTGATCTTCAGCATATTGTTCTTGAAACGGATGCGCCCTATCTAACACCTGTTCCATTTCGTGGAAAGCGGAACGAAAGCAGTTACCTGAAATATATTGTAGCAAAAATTGCAGAGATCAAGAATGTAACGGTAGAGGAAGTTGCGAGAGTTACAACAGTAAATGCAGAGAGGATATTTAGTTGATTATTTTTTTCAAAAAAAAACAACCCAGAAGGATTGCTTTAAATTATGTAAGCAGAAATATTATTCTTCAGTTTTTGTTTCCGCAGAAGGTTGCTCTCTTTCAGGTGCTTGCTCAGCGGGAGGGGCAGGTTCAGTTGCTTTTGCGGTAGTTTCTTTCACTGGTACCCTACGGATAGGTTGCCTTGAACTGGTACGTGTTTTTTTGTGTGATTCCTGGCGTTTTGCAAATTCTGCATCATGTTCTCCGCTCCATTTGGTAAATTTTTCCATAGCAGCGGCTTCATCAAATAATCCCAAGGTAACACCACGAAGTAAATGCTTCAGGTACAATACACCTTTAAAGCTCAGTATCCTGCGCACAGTATCTGTAGGTTGTGCACCTTTATGCAGCCAATCCAATGCTTTTTGACGATCTATCTGGATGGTAGCAGGAATAGTTAGCGGGTTGTATGAACCTAGTTTCTGGATAAATTTCCCATCGCGTGGGCTTCGGGCATCTGCAACTACTATAAAGTAAAATGGTCTCTTCTTTGAGCCATGCCGTTGCAATCTCATTTTAACAGCCATAAAAAATAGAAATTTTTTTTGGGTTGTGAATAAATTTGGTTTCTAAAGGATTGCGAAGATAGGGTGTGAAATGGCAAAATCCAAATACAAAAGTTAAAAAGTTATCTTTTTCCAAACCCAGCCATCCTCCCCATAGGCATTTTATTCATCATTTTCATCATATCCTTCATTTGTTCAAATTGCTTAATAAATTGGTTTAGATCGGCAATATCCTTACCACTACCTTTCGCAATACGCTGTTTCCGGGCAGGATTGATGATTTCCGGGTTTCTACGCTCTTCAAGGGTCATTGAGTTTATCATTGCTTCAATCCCCTTAAAAGCATCATCATTGATATCAATATCCTTAATCTGCTTGCCCACTCCGGGTATCATCCCCATCAGATCTTTTAAATTACCCATTTTTTTAATTTGTTGGATCTGGGTTTTAAAATCTTCAAAGTCAAATTGATTTTTCCTGATCCTTTTTTCCATTTTGGCAGCCTGAACCTCATCATATTGTTCCTGTGCTTTTTCGACCAGGCTGACTATATCACCCATCCCTAATATCCGCTGGGCCATTCTTTCAGGATAAAAAACATCCAGGGTATCCAATTTTTCACCACTACTAACGAATTTGATGGGTTTATTCACAGTGTATTTGATGGAGATCGCAGCACCCCCTCTTGTATCGCCATCAAGCTTAGTTAGCACAACCCCTGTAAAATCCAATCGCTCATTAAAAGCAGCCGCTGTATTTACAGCATCCTGGCCGGTCATGCTATCAACCACAAACAATATTTCCTGCGGGTGTACAGCATTTTTGATATTTGCCACTTCGTTCATCATAACTTCATCAACTGCCAAACGGCCCGCAGTATCAATGATAATCACATTTTTATTCTTGCTTTTTGCTTCCTTGATAGCATTTTGAACGATAGAAACTACATCCTTATTTTCGGGTTCATTATAAACGTCTACATTAACCTGTTCTCCTAAAATTTTCAATTGATCTATTGCAGCTGGTCGATAAATATCTGCTGCAACCAGTAAGGGAGATTTTCCTTTTTTAGTTTTCAGGTAATTAGCCAGTTTGCCACTAAAAGTGGTTTTACCACTACCTTGCAGGCCTGCAATAAGTATGATGGCAGGATTGCCTGTAACGTCCAGTTCGCTCTCGCTTCCGCCCATTAATTCGGTTAATTCATCCTTCACAATTTTCACCATCAATTGGCCGGGGCTGATAGCGTTTAGCACTTTTTCACCAACGGTTTTTTCTTTAATGCTATCTGTGAACTCTTTGGCGATTTTATAATTCACGTCGGCATCTATCAAAGCTCTCCGAATATCTTTGATGGTTGACGCAATATTAAGTTCTGTAATTCTACCCTGACCCTTTAGATTCTTGAAGGCCGTATCCAACCTTTCACTTAATGATTCGAACATAGATTGTGATATTTGATGTTTTACATTTTGGCCGTTATGGCCTTAAATAACAAAGTGAACGTAACGAAGGTTACATTCACTCTAAATATTTTACAAATTTAAGCTTTTCTACCAATATTGAATCCCGCAGGGATTCTGGGTTTAATTAATGGGAAGATTACACTCCTAAATAATCTCTTAACAATTTACACCTGGATTGGGTTCTGAGTTTTATTAGTGCTTTGTCCTTTATCTGCCGTACCCTTTCGCGGGTAAGGTTAAAATGTTCGCCTATGTCTTCCAGGCTAAGTGGATGATCTACTCCAATTCCAAAGAAATATCGAATTACATCTTTTTGTCTTTCTGTAAGCGTACTTAAGGACCGATCGATTTCTTTTCTTAAGGAGTCTTTAAATTCTATTTGAAGATCAGTGCTTTCGGCATTCGGATTTTCAAGAACATCTATGAGGGTACTTTCTTCCCCGTCCGACAATGGTGAATCCATGCTTACATGTCGGGCAGCAATGCCAAGGGTTGCTGCTACTTCTTCTGGTTCTATTTCAAGGTGAATAGCCAGTTCTTCAGCTGTTGGTTCTCTTTCAAATTCCTGCTCCAATTGAGAATAGGCGCGATTAAGACGGCCGGTTAGACCTACTTTGTTCAAGGGTAAACGTACTATCCTGGATTGTTCTGCAAGTGCCTGCAGGATACTTTGCCTTATCCACCAAACTCCATACGAGATAAACTTAAAACCACGCGTTTCGTCAAAACGTTGGGCTGCCTTAATAAGACCAAGGTTTCCTTCATTAATCAGGTCTGGTAACGTAAGCCCCTGATTCTGATACTGTTTTGCCACCGAAACTACAAACCGAAGATTTGCTTTTGTAAGCCTGTCCAGCGCCCGCTGATCGCCTTGCTTAATAAGAACTGCAAGTTTAACCTCTTCCTCTGGTGTGATTAGATCCACTTTTCCGATCTCCTGCAAATATTTCTCTAAACTCTGACTTTCGCGGTTAGTGATAGATTTAGAAATCTTGAGTTGACGCATACTCATGGTCTTAAGTTTTATGTTTGATGGGCATAATCAGTTCTGGTTAACGGTATGTTAAATAACAATCTCGCAGTGGAAACGTAATTTATGCCATTTTAAGTATGTAAAAAAATTATTCTTTGCTAATGTCATGATATACAGTAGATTCATGTATATAGAATAATAACATGGCATGGTTATCTATATGAAAATATAAATAAAAGATTTTGTGTAGTGATTTTATTTTTTATTATTGCACATATCAACAACAACATTAGACAAACAAGGATGAGTAAGAAAGTTAAATACACGTTAGAGTATCCGATTAGATGTTCACCAGGCATTTTATATGAATTTTTATCTACCCCAGCGGGATTACAGGAGTGGTTTGCAGACAAAGTGGATGAGCGCGATGGAGTTTTTAGTTTTTCGTGGAATGGTTCAGCGGAGGAAGCAGAAGTAATGGAAAGTGAAGAAAATAAATCAATTCGTTTTCACTGGCTCCATACCCCTCCCGGAGAGTTTTTTGAATTCTGCATTGAAAAATCAGAAGTTACCAATCTCACAATACTGATAGTAAATGATTTTGCAGAGAAGAAAGAAATTAAAGACCAGAGCCAGCTGTGGGAGACCCAGGTGAAAGATCTTTTTTATCGGCTCGGAAATTAAATTCTAAGAACTGCAACAGTTCCCTGAAAGAATCAATTAAAAATGTATCAGCGTTATGCCACTCAGTTAGTGATATATTTTTAGAGATTTTAAAAAAGCTTTTTCTAAGTATATTATTAAACTGATCATTTGATATATCTGAAGATGCCATGTAATTGTCGGTCTCAAAATGATGAGACCATTCACCTTCGCTCATACAAACGAAGTAATTATTCCTTTCCAGCCATTCCTTTACTCCGGTTTTCTCACTGATAAATTTTCTTTTGTGTGTTCCTGATAGCTGAAGTGTAATGCTGAAGAAATGACCCCACCAAAACATAGTCCTGATAGCAAAAATATTATCCTTCCAAAAAAGGGCAGGGTAATCAAGGATAACATACGGAAGCAGCTGGTAATTTTCTCCACGCGAAATTTTTCCTCCCTGGTGTCGTAAGTTTTCAGGGAAAAGATATTGAAATGATTCAAGCTCTTGTTGAAATAACGGCAGAAGGTTTCCAAAAAACTCGTATACTTTTTTTATGATGATATGTTTGGTTAAAATCCATTTCGTATCATTAACAAGTATCATTTCCTCTGCTGAAAGCTGTATTTTTGGCGTTGACATATTTAGAAGTTGAAATTGGGTAGAATAGGTTGTTTTCGTTAAAGTTAATTTACTTTCTGTGATAAAAAAGTTGGATAAGCTGATACTTAAAGCATTTGTAGGTCCATTCATTGCTACTTTTTTTATAACGTTGTTTGTATTCATGATGCAGATCATCTGGAAGTATATTGATGACCTGGTTGGTAAAGGACTTGATTTTTTAACCCTCATTCAATTTGTTATTTACGCAAGCGCCACGCTGGTTACCCTTGCACTGCCAATTGCCATACTATTATCTTCTATTATGACATTTGGGAAACTTGGAGAAAGTTTTGAACTTGTTGCAATCAAATCTTCAGGAATCCCATTAATGAGATTTATGCGGCCATTATTTATTGTAGCATTGCTCCTTTCGTGTATCACCTTTCTTTTTGCCAATTATATCATCCCGGTTGCCAACCTAAAGTTCGCTGTAATCTATAATGACATCTACAGGAAGAGCCCGGCTTTCGATTTAAAAGAAGGTGTTTTTTATAATGGTTTTCGCGGCTATTCTATAAAGGTTTCTGCTAAAGACAAGGATAAAAAAACACTTAGGAATGTTATTATTTACGAGCAATCATCAGGCCCACAGGACAATTGTATCATTGCAGAGAAGGGAATCATGAATATGAGCCCGGATAAAAAATTCCTG
The DNA here is from genome assembly GCA_017882205.1 of Chitinophagaceae bacterium. Taxonomy (GTDB): domain Bacteria; phylum Bacteroidota; class Bacteroidia; order Chitinophagales; family Chitinophagaceae; genus Ginsengibacter. The sequence goes on along the minus strand of JADGPY010000005.1, from coordinate 4,194 downwards.
GAGTTTAACCTGCAAAATGGTTACAGGTATGAAGAAAAGGGAGACGAAGCAAGTCCGAAAAATGAATATATCCGTGTTGGATTTAAACAATATAATAAACTGTTTGACCTAAGCCAGCTTGATTTACAAAAGACAGCTGATAGTTTATTCAAATCAGGTCCAAGGATGATGACTTTAAGAAAGTTGGATAAGCTCATCGATTCTTTGGGAAAATTTCCTGCTTCATTTGCAAGTCGTATACATGGGGAACTAAATGTTTATTTTAATTTTCTAAAGTACCATGATAGCGACTGGAATGCCGTAAAACCTATTTCTGTAAAAATCAAGTCTTTCGATTCAATTATACCAGATTCTTTAAAGAGATTGGTTTTCGAAAAGGCAGCAAATTCGGTTAGTATCCTTCGTAGTAATATGGATAATACAGCTGATGAGTATGAAAACAAAAGCAGGGATTTGAGGCTTACACTTTCTGAGTGGCATAAGAAATTCTCTGTTGCAGCGGCTTGCCTTGTATTATTCTTTATTGGCGCGCCATTGGGTTCCATCATCCGGAAAGGAGGATTAGGGCTTCCGCTGGTTATTGCAATCATATTTTTTCTCATTTTTTGGCTTCTGAACATTTTTGGCGAAAAGTTTGTGAAGGAAGGAATTCTAACACCGCTTGGAGGCACCTGGTTGCCAATTTTTGTTCTGGTCCCTGTAGGTGCCTTCCTGACATATAAAGCCACGCGAGATTCACAATTGTTCAGCAAAGAATATTATTATCGGCTTTTTGGAAGAGTGTCAGTATATATTAAGCCTCTTTTGAGTATATTTAAACCATCGAAAGATTCATCATCTTAAATATATATTTTATGTCAAAAAAATCAAATACTGGTCGTCGTACCTTTTTAAAAACTTCATTACAGGGAACCATTGTTGCAGGAGCAGGTCTCTCTTTCGTTGGTTCATTTCTGGAATCTTATGCTACACCAAGAGTTGTAACTCATTCATCTTTTAAAACGGGATTTGACCAGGAACCATTGCCATATGCTTACAATGCCCTGGAAAATATTATTGATGCAATGACAATGGAAATTCATTATTCCAAACATGCAGCAGCCTATTCTAAAAATCTTAAAGAAGCTGCTTTTGCAGAAGGGATCAACGTGAGCAGGCCATTAGAAGAGGTACTGAGTAACGTCTCAAAATATTCGGCAAAGGTGCGAAACAATGGTGGGGGCCATTACAATCATGAGATGTTCTGGAAGTCAATGCGTCCTAAACAGGTAAACAACCTTCCAACAGGAAACTTACTTGCAGCGATAGAAAAACAGTTCAGTTCTTTTGCAAATTTTAAAACTCAATTTTCCGATGCCGGTAAGAACAGGTTCGGAAGTGGATGGGCATGGCTTTATGCTGGAAAGAATAAAGAATTGAAAATTGGGTCATCTCCCAACCAGGACAATCCTTTGATGGACATAAGCGACATAAAAGGCTTTCCACTACTGGGTTTGGACGTATGGGAGCATGCTTACTACCTGAAGTATCAAAATAAAAGAGCTGATTATATTGATAATTGGTGGAATGTGGTGAACTGGGATTTTGTGGCGCAGCGGTTTGCTATGATGTAAAAATATTAACAGATCAGATAAAAAATTTCTGGTTTTTATTTGGAATATCGAACTCTGTTATTATACATTTGTTCTCAGATTGCTTTTCAACATCAGCCTTTGTTTTAGTTGCGCTTGTAGTGCTTCTATGCAAAGGCTGAGTCTATTTAGGGAATAGAGATATCAACTCTTTTTGCTTGACCTTTGAACCACAGAGACACGGAGACACAGAAATCCCTATATTCGTTTTCATTTACTAAAGAAATTTAAAATATCAGTTATGCAAACATGGAAAGATTACCAGGAAAAAAATAAAGACAGGTTTTTGGATGAGCTGCTGGAGCTATTGCGAATTCCATCAATCAGTGCAAAGAAGGAGCATAAGGATGATCTTCTTAAATGTGCAGAGGCAGTGAAAGATAGGTTATTAAAAGCAGGGGCTGACAAAGTTGAAATATATCCAACGGACGGACATCCCGTTGTTGTTGGTCAGAAAATAGTTGATCCATCAAAACCAACAGTATTAGTATATGGACATTACGATGTGCAGCCTGCTGATCCCCTGGAGCTTTGGAATAGTGGCCCATTTGAGCCTGTAATAAAGGATGGAAAAATATTTGCGAGAGGTTCATGCGATGATAAAGGCCAGTTTTACATGCATGTAAAAGCATTGGAGACAATGATTAATACAAACAGCATGGTAACGAATATAAAGTTCATCATTGAAGGAGAAGAAGAAGTGGGATCTCCGAATCTTGGAAAATTTGTTTCACAAAATAAGGAGCTCCTTAAAGCAGATGTCATTCTGATTAGTGATACGGCTATGATCAGCCTGGATACTCCAAGCATTGATATCGGAGTACGTGGGTTAAGCTATATCGAAGTAGAAGTTACAGGTCCAAACCGTGATTTGCATAGTGGGGTATATGGTGGCGCGGTAGCCAATCCCATTACTATCCTTGCACAAATGATCGCAAGTTGCCATGACGAAAATAATCATGTTACCATACCGGGTTTTTATGAGGGTGTAGTTGAGTCAACTGAAGTAGAAAGGAAATTGATGGCAGAGGCTCCATATGATGAAGAGGAATATAAAAAAGATCTGGGAGTTAAGAAGCTTTGGGGAGAAAAAGGATACACTACAAATGAACGTACTGGTATCAGGCCCACATTGGAATTAAATGGGATATGGGGTGGGTACCAGGGCGAAGGTGCGAAAACAGTTCTTCCTTCAAAAGCAACTGCTAAAATTTCTGCCCGTTTGGTGCCAAATCAATCTTCTGAAAGAATGACAAAATTATTGTTGGATCATTTCAAAAGTATCGCTCCGGCCTCTGTTACAGTAAATGCGTTTGAGCATCATGGAGGTGAGCCTTATATGACTCCAATCGACAGTAAAGGATACCAGGCTGCGGCAAAAGCAATGGAAACCACATTTGGCAAACAACCAATCCCGGTTCGTGGCGGTGGAAGCATACCCATCTGCGCTCTTTTTGAAAAAGAATTGGGAGTAAAAATTGTATTCATGGGTTTTGGGCTTGATAGCGATAACCTACATAGCCCGAATGAAAAATTCGACCTGGCAAATTTTTATAAAGGGATTGAAACCATTCCTTATTTCCATAAGTATTTTGCTGAAATGGTTTAATTTTTAGCCACAAAGACACAAAGAAACACGAAGAAAGCCTTATAGATAAGTCACGGCAAAATAACCGGAGGTAAGTTGAGCCTGGGCAGTTCCAGTTGGAAATTGCTTGGCATGGAAATTAAAGTTTCCCCTGATTCGTTTAGTACTGGTATTGTGTTGCAGTATCGTTATACTACCTGTATCTGAAGGAAGAAATGTTGTGGCATCTTGATTATAAAGACCTGAATATGTTCCTCCAACTGTTGTTATCGCATAAGTTCCGGGAATAATGGTGTCAGGGAAAATTAATGTCACAGATTTTACACCTGCCTGATCAGTTCCACCCACAGTTATTTGACTTGAAGCAGTTAAATGTATCCCTTGAATCGAGAATGGTGTGAAAGTAACCCCATCAATTTTAACATTAAAAGTATCTGTGGCTGAGGCAGGAGGTGTAGTAGTGGCATACGAGATATTGGTAAATGAGCCTTCAGTAATGGTTCTTTGAGCACTATCAATAGCCCGAAAGACAGTAAAACGGAAAGTACCGGTGATTTTCTTATTAGCCGTATCTATAGAAGTAATATCAACACTTCCACCTGACTGTAAAGCTGTACTACCTTGATTTGTTGCAAAAGCATTCGTACTTCCAGAGGCAGAATCCACGTAAGCAGCACCCTGCAAAGAAGTTAGGTCCAGGGTATAATGATGAACACCTGAATCCTGTAAAGTAATCACAATGGTTATTCCACCTCCAATCCCTGCAAGAGAGATTAGACCTGAGACACGGCTTGCACTTGCTGATGAAGCAATCCATTGAGTCCCATTGATTTTAGCCCTGAAATCAGCTGTTCCTCCTGTTGTGGAAGATCCATTAGGATCGATGAGCTCCTTTTGGCACGAGTTAAAGGCAATACATAATACCAGTATGATTAAAGCAAGATAGGGGATGCGTTTCATTTGAATAAATTAGGG
>JADGPY010000379.1 GCA_017882205.1 Chitinophagaceae bacterium | reverse complement strand
TTATTATGGTATTATTTGCTATACTAATGGTAACGGCTGCTTTATCCATGATAAAAAGCAAGAAAGAAGAACCAAATAAGAATACTATTGACGATAAGAAAATACACCTCCCAAAATTATTGTCTTATGGCATTGCTATTGGTCTTGCCACCGGTATTTTAGGTGCAGGGGGTGGTTTCTTATTAATCCCAACTTTAGTTCTATTGGTAAAATTGCCAATGAAAGAAGCTGTGGGTACTTCATTGCTAATCATTGCTTTAAATTCTTTAATTGGCTTTACAGGTGATCTTGGGCATTTTACTATGGATTGGCTTTTTTTGATTAAAATAACCAGCTTAGCCATTATAGGTGTTTTTATTGGTGGTTTTATGGGGAAAAAACTTTCTGGCGCTAAATTAAAAAAAGGATTTGGATGGTTTGTCTTGATTATGGGTATTTATATAATTGTTAAAGAAGTATTTTTTTAACACCTTTCGTGACAATAGTCACCTAAACGGTATTATTTTTCTATCAATTTTACAGAATAAAAAATGATATGTACAAAGGTAAAATGATAAACAATTAATATAACTATGAAAACGATACTACAGGGCTGGAATTTTATGCGGGTACTTAGATTAACATTGGGTATTATCATCGCCATACAGGGTATATTTGCAAGAGAAACTATGACTATCATTTTGGGTCTTTTCTTCGCAGGCATGGCAGTAACAAATATTGGTTGTTGTGGCGCAAATGGATGTGCTGTTAATCCCGGCCGTTCAATTAAAAATAAAACAGAAGAAATTAGTTATGAAGAAGTGGATACTATCAAATAAGCTTTATTTCATTGGTGGTTTGGTGGGTGCTTTAGCAGGTTTTTTATATTATAAATATGTAGGGTGCATAACAGGTACTTGTGCTATCACATCCAACCCTTTAAGAAGCACTATTTATTTTGCAATAATGGGTGCATTAGTATTTAGCCTATTTAAAAAACGCCCGAAAGAGGAAATGCCAACATAAAAACACAATGAAAGCAATCTTTAAAAATATCCGCATTAGCCCCATATGGGTTTTCCGTTTGATTAGATGGGCTTTTGGGATAATCTTTTTAATCATAGGTTTAATGTATAAAGATGCATGGGCTGCTTTCATCTTTGCAGGTATTTTTATAATCACTTCCTTCTTTAAACCTATCGGTTGTTTAGGAGATGATTGTTCTGTAAACAATAAGTAAATAGTCCATTACCCCTTTCAATACTATCCAGAAATTTGTTTTCTGCAGTTTTAGAAAAAAATAGGATTATCTAAGCATTCTACTACTATCATCTACACGAATTATTATCTACTCTCGAATAAATAAATTTTGCCAATTAAAATACTTATCGTAATATTGCGCTTAATATGGGAGCAACAAAATCTTTAGAGTTCACTGCAAAGGAAAACAGGTTGGCCAAATATGCTAAGGCATTAGGTCATCCTGCAAGAGTGGCTATTTTAAAATTATTAGCTAGTAAGTCAACCTGTGTTTGCGGAGATATAGTTGATGAACTCCCGCTTTCACAAAGTACCGTTTCACAACATTTAAAAGAGTTGAAAGAGGCAGGCTTAATCAAGGGAGAAATTGAAGGTGCCAGGGTTTGTTACTGCATAGATGCAAAAGAATGGAAAGCAGCGCAAGGATGGTTAAATCAATTGTTTGATGCCTATAAAGGCGACAAGTCATGCTGTTGACTATTTTTTTGATAAGAAACATCGGTATATTACGATAACTTTAAATATAAATATATGCAAACACAGGAAGAAGTAAAAGACATGGTACGTCAGAAATACTCAGAAATTGCTTTACAGGACAAAGAAACCAACGAATCATCCTGTTGTGGTTCGGGTGGTTGCTCCACTGAAGTATATAACATCATGGCAGATGATTATAATACTTTAGAAGGCTATAACCCGGATGCAGACTTAGGACTCGGCTGTGGGCTACCTACACAATTTGCGAAAATTAAAAAAGGTGATGTGGTCATTGATTTAGGAAGCGGAGCAGGGAATGATGCTTTTATAGCCAGGCATGAAACCGGGGAAACAGGAAAAGTAATCGGCATTGACTTTACTCCCGCAATGCTTGCAAAAGCCAGGAACAATGCGGAAACACGAGGGTTTAATAATGTAGAGTTCCGGCTAGGTGATATTGAAAAGATGCCTGTTACCTCAAATGTTGCAGATGTAATTGTTAGCAATTGTGTACTCAATTTAGCGCCAAATAAGGAGGCAGTTATAAAGGAAATCTTTCGTGTCTTAAAACCAGGTGGCCACTTTAGTATTTCTGATATTGTTTTAGTTGGTCAGTTACCTGAAAACATCCGGAATACAGCAGAAATGTATGCTGGATGTGTAGCTGGTGCAATTCAAAAACAAGTGTATTTGGAATTAATAGAAAATAATGGTTTTAAAAATATAACCGTTCAGAAAGAAAAAGCAATAATTATTCCTGATGATATTCTTGGTAACTATTTATCAGACGAACAAATCACATCATTCAAAGAACTTGGTACCGGAATCTTTAGTGTTACAGTGTATGCCGAGAAACCTGAGGCTTGTTGTGGCCAGGATTGCTGTAATTAAATATTGATTATGATAGAGTTTCAAGCACTCGAACCCAAACATTGGGTACAGGTAAAAAGTATTTATGAAGAAGGGATCAAAACGGGTAATGCAACCTTCCAACAGGAAGCCCCAGGATGGGATCAATGGAACACGGATCATTTAAAACATAGTCGTATTGTGGCCATAGTAGGAAATGAAGTGGCGGGATGGGCAGCATTAACCCCCGTCTCGGGCAGGTGTGTATATGCGGGAGTAGCAGAAGTAAGTGTATATGTATCTGAAAAGTTCAGGGGACAAAAAATTGGGCATTCACTATTAGAAGAACTTGTAAAGCAGAGTGAAGCAAATAATCTCTGGACCCTTCAGGCGGGTATCTTTCCTGAAAACAATGCAAGTATCAAAATTCATGAAGCCAATGGATTTAGAATTATTGGTTACAGGGAAAAAATAGGTCAAATGAATGGAGTATGGCGAGATAATCTATTCCTCGAAAGAAGAAGCAAAATAATAGGGGTATGAATAGATATAATTTAAAAAATTATCAACATGCGAATCGCTCTGTTTAGTGACATACATGCTAATCTCCCTTCATTGGAAGCCTGCCTTGAAAATATCGAAGCACAAAATGTAGATGCCGTCTATTGCCTTGGCGACATGGTTGGTTATAATATTTGGCCAAACGAGGTAATCAACGAGATAAGAAAAAGAGGGATCCCCGCCATTGCGGGCAATTATGATTTTGGCATTGGCAGAACAAGTGATGACTGCGGTTGTGCATATAAAGAAGAACATGAAAAAGAAATGGGCAAGGTTTCCATTTCATATACCAACTCGATAATAAAAGACGATGAAAGAAAATACCTGAGAACATTACCCGCCCATATCAAACTGGAGTTCCAGTTAAATAACGACAAGCTTAATGTATTATTGGTGCATGGAAGTCCGAGAAAAATCAATGAATATTTATTTGAAGACAGGGATGAGAAAAGCCTGTTAAGAATAATGGAACAGGCAGAGGCTGACGTACTGCTTTTTGGCCATACGCACAAACCATATCACAGGAT
>JADGPY010000378.1 GCA_017882205.1 Chitinophagaceae bacterium | reverse complement strand
GATCACCCAGATCCGCAGGGTCACCAAACTTCAATACATGGGCATCCTTAAATTTAACAGGAATGCTGAGTGTAGAGTCATAATCATCATCCTTAACAACGGGAGAGAATTTTCTCAATGTTGTATACAAAAATGCATAGGATTCTTTACCCGACACGCTTAACTGGTAATCCATATTCAAGGCTTGTACCTCTACGGTTATTTCTATGCTATCTATATCCGGGTCTGCCAGTCCTACTGCTTCTATTTGCCCTTTTGAGGGATCGATCTTTGCATCCTTCAATTGCTTTTGTAACCGGGTAACCAACTGGCCTACGGGATCTTTATATTTATCACAATAAACAACAGCGGGGTAACCCAGCAAAGGCCGCTGTATATCCATGGAAGGCAAAGTATATACAGAACCATCAACATTATAAGTAACCCCGGTAATACGTATGGTTGATGGAGCAACATATCTCTTGAAGTGACAGTTCGCATTAGGGGTTATTGCATCATTTACAGGATCTAGTCCTGGCCGTGGGCTGCCATGCGTCATATCGGTCATCCGTACCCGAAAATCATATATACTGCCATATTTTAATTTGGTGGTCAACCCAACCGCTTCGTAAATTTTCAGCAATTCATTTTTCGGAGAACCCGTTACATTTGTATTCCCATCGGGTTTAACACCTTCCTCCAACAAATAAATATCTATAGCATCTTTATCAGGCAACACTATTGAATGTCCATTCCAACTTGCAAAGTACATGGGCAACCAGAAGTTTTTGGTATTATTTCCATCCAGCGATGAAGGATAAACCTGGAATGGCAATTCACCTTGAAAACTTCGATGCACCGGATCCTTTAGTATATCCTTCAGAGGATTGACTCCTTTTTTTGTTTTTACCAGGTTTAAAGATTGCCAGCCAGTGCCACCTTGCTCCATTACATCAATGTGGTAACCGAAAACTCCGGTTGGAGCGTCTATTCTTTGACCCGCACCAACAGAACTATCCTCAGCCATCTGGCGAATATACCAGGCAAGAATTTGTTCATCATCCCATCCCAACCTGATTCCCGCATCAACAGTTGGATGAAAGCCATCGCTTTCTTCCAGGATAATATTCTGGCTAACCGGCTGAAATGCATGTACAATTTTTGCAAACCCATCATCGTACTCAGAAGCCTCGATAAATATATTATCAAAATTCCCAACAGGAGATGGATCAGTGAGGTCTGTTGGTTTTTTAAATAATACAGGAAATAGATTCGCGGCAAAGAGAGAACGAGGTTTCCCAGCCTTTAGTGCGGGTATCCTGGCTGCATATTTTTTAATAAATGTATCATCCTGATTTTGCTGCACTTTATAATCACTCCCATCAGCAAGATCAAAATGCAACCATCCGCCATTTACAAAAAGAGCGGAATCTATTGTTAATTCAAGGTTATATATAAATCCAGCTTCCAGTCCCAGTAACTTGTTTCTCAATATATATCCGAACACTTTTCCCCAACTAATAGCATCAAATGTTTGCTTAAAGGTAGGATTAGGAGTTGCGCTGCGAACTGCACATTGATAGCTGTCGTCCAGTACACCATTTCCAGGCTGAACAGGTGCAATAAAATTAAATGAGTGCTGGTACGACAGGGGCAAATACTTTTTTACAGAGTTACTTAAAGATCTTACCGGGTTTGTTTTATCCTTATTCGAATCAAGATTAGCATTAGATTGACCCAGGTTTTGAATATTAAAATGTTTTGGATCAGCCAGTGTTGTAAATAAGGGTACCTTATTTGTTGGCGCAAGGGTAGTAACGTTTTCAACCTTTGTAAAATTTAAATTATTAGGAAACAACTCCGTTCCTGATATAATTTTTGACTGAAAAAGGATGTTCGCATCCACAAATGCAGGTGCATCAGTTATCGTTGGTCCATGACCTTCGATAGCCTTATTCAATGGATTCTGGTTGCGGGGTAAAAACAAAATATTTACCGTTAGTTTTTTGTCTCCGTCAAAGTATTGAGGGAAAGTCATTATTGTAAATCTCCTGTTAGTGTCCATACCTGTTTTTTTAGATAATCTCTTTAATAAATGATCTTATGCAATTTGTCTGGATTCTTCCCATGATGTGCTGAAATCAATATCGATAACAAGGAATAAACTGATGTCAATAGCAAATGTTACCTGTGCACTACAATCTGTTCTGTCTGATGTTCTGTCAATGGTTCCTGAAGCCTCTATAGTGATTGTAATTCCAACAATACCACCAAGCAATTCCGCATGACCTTTAAATAATAAGAAGGCAGTTACCTTTATTTCTGTAGAACTTGTAAATATTTCAACTCCAACCATATATAGTACACTTACATTGCCTACCACTGGAAGGCCTACAACCAATTGAACTCCAAATCCAAACTTCATATCAAGAGATGGACCTTTTGCGGTATCTGCAGCAATATCTAATGTAACCTGGCCAACAGCATATACGGTAGCTGCAGCAAGTGATACACACATTACAGTTAGTTGTCCATAAAATCCCAAATAAGCCCCAACGGTTGGTAATAATTGATTAAGATCGTTGGTAACCATCAATGACGAGTTGAAGTACACACCCACTTTAAGTGAGGCCTCTAACTTCAAGGGCACTTCAGGATCATTATATAATAGTCCCAATGGGAATCGGATAAGCGGGATCTCTTTGGATGCTTCGAACTTATATTCCCAGGTACCCGCATTGTTACTCATGGCTATCTTCAACCCCTGCGCCATAGCATCTTTATAATCGCCACCACTTAGATCCTGAAGAATTTGCAGGATCTGGACCACGGTTTGAAGCGCTGGACTAAATTCAATTTCCGCAGAGGGTAATGATGGATCTGTTGCACTGCCCTGGAAATTAGACTCCGAACCTTTTTGAGAATTGAAGTTTCCTTTAATAAGCATCAATCTGTCGAAAGGGCCAAGAGTAACTACCATGGCAAGATTACCCATCATGCTCTTCGCCTTATCAGCGGTAGCGCCTGCAAGGGAATCCATATCATAATTTAATTTACCCTGTGTAGTTGCCCCTTTTGTGCCATCGGGGTTAGTAGGGGTAGTTTGATATTCAATGAAGAGTTTTAGGAAGTCTTCATCAATTAATGATAAAGGAGTGGTTGGAAGATCAAAATCTTCAGCAGATCTTAATAATTTATATGCCTGGTCCTGTAATTGTCCGGCTGCATCTGCGACGTTATTAGCTACCTGCATTAACTGTAGTACCTGCGCACCTGCATCAGTAATAGATCCGGGTAAAAAATGATCAGCATTCAGAGGAATGGCATCCTTGAAATTACTTACTGCATCTCCTATGTTTGGAAAGATACTTTTTGAACTAATTATCCTGTATGCATCCGCAAAAAGAGGCGGTGTTTTACTCAACAATTGTTGTACCCCACTTTGAAATGCAGGTGTGAGAAACAATGCCTTTTGCGTACCAGTATTTTGCAGGAAGCCATAATTGATAGTGTTGAAGGATGGGGCTCGTAGAATTTCAGTTGGGTTAGCTATCCGGAGCAACTGATCAACAGGGTTTGTACCTAGCTGTACATCTCCATTGGAGGTCATTTGAAGCTCTCCTACTCTTATTAAGGGGATGGTGATGTTTTCAGGTAACGGACTCACATCGCCACTGGAAGCCTGGTGGGTTACCATACTCCATGAACCATCCTTGGGCAGTAATACATTGCCTCTTCCGGCAGCCACAAATACACCATTGGTATTGAGATTGATCTCATTGCTTACATCGAATCGGTTTAATCTCATCCGCTGTTTACTATTGTTAATATCCACCACGCAATCGAGTGGACCGCCAATAGAACCATTCTCGCTGGTTATTAATGCCGTCAATGCATTTGCAGAAAGGGGTATGCCCATAGGTGCCAATTGAACATAACCTACTATCCCTTTGCTGGGAACAAGTCCGTTTACCTGTCCCAGGACAGCACCTTCTATTTCCACATCAGCATCAAAGGTTATTTTTTGTAAAGAGGCCGAAACTATAATGTCTGAGCCTTTCAGGTTCTGAACTGGGTTGTTGTTTGGATCCAGGTACCACTGATTATTTTTGATCGCAGAATTTGTTTTGAAAGCAGGTATATTGATCTCAACAATATTCTGAATATTAAAGAGGCCTAAAACGACTCCTGGATGAATTTTAAAGTACGATGAGAATGGTGTTGTAAAGGTATCACCGGGTAGCTGTATGAAATAAGTAAAATTAAACTTGCCATCCGATTCAGCTTGCCATCCCGTATCCACACGATATACATATCCAGTGTCGGTACGATATAAGATAATGGTTCTTACAACATGAATTCCCCACGGAT
>JADGPY010000377.1 GCA_017882205.1 Chitinophagaceae bacterium | reverse complement strand
TTCCCCGCAATAGCTGTTTGGTCAGCGGCAGTAGAACTAACATCAAGGTCAACTTTTAACATGCTAAGGCTATCAATTTCTTTTGAAGTTGCGCGAATTTGTTTTTCCTCTGCCCTATACCTGGAGATATTTAAAGAATAGTCCTTATCGTTATATTTATCAAGGGATTGAACATCGTCACGTATTTTGGCAAATATCAGATTAGATTTCAGATCATTGTTGGCAGATGATACGATCTGGTTCACATCATAGCCTGGGTTCCAGGGAGTATAATCAGCCTTAGGGATCTCATCCCACTTCAGTGCATCAGGATTGTCCTTCTCACGAATCTTTACATATTCAAGCCTGTCAGGAATCACTATATCCGGAGTTACTCCCTTCAATTGAGTTGCACCCCCATTAATTCTATAGAATTTCCTGAAGGTTAATTTCACATCACCCAATCCTTCTATAGGTTTGCTTAAAAGAGGGTTTTCTGATTCAGGATCCAGTGAGATACTTCTTTGAACGGTTCCCTTTCCATAAGTAGAAGAACTTCCTATAATAATTCCTCTTTTATAATCTTGTATTGCAGCGGCAAAAATCTCGGATGCAGAAGCGCTGAGTTCATCAACCATTACAGCCAGTGGGCCGGTATACAAAACATTTTTATCCCTGTCTTTTAGTACAGAAGGTTTTTCATCTCTACCTTTTACCTGGCATATTGGACCATCCTGGATAAATAGGCCTGCCATATCTACAACATCATACAGTGAGCCACCTCCATTACCTCTTAGGTCCATAATAATTCCATCAACATTTTGAGCTTTTAATTTTTCAATTTCATTGGCTACATCTACGGCACATCTTCTTCCATTAGGATGCTCAAAATCAGCATAAAATTCAGGAAGGTATATGTATCCTATTTTACGAGGCCCGTCATTTATAACCGCACTTTTAGCAAATGTTTCCTCCAGGCTAATTTCATCTCTTATTAAAGTAACAACTTTTATACCCCCATCTGATTTTTTTAATGTCAATCTAACTTCAGAACCCTTCTGGGAACCCCTTATAAGCTTAACAGCATCCTGAACTGCATATCCTGTTACATCAACAGGAACTCCATTTCCCTGAGCAATTTTTTGAATTTCATCCTCTTGCTGAATATTACCTGACTTCCATGCCGGACCACCTGCAATAAGACTTGCAATTTTAATTTTACCATCCGGATCTTCTTTTAGTTGTGCCCCAATTCCATAAAACCTGCCACTCAATTGTTCATCAAACGAGCGCTTATCAACGGGTGCAAAATAAGTAGTGTGCGGATCCATACTGCTTGTGATAGCATTTACAAAATCGCTGAACATTTCATCAGGCTTATTATGCGACTTCAAATTGGTAAAGTACCTGTCGAGTTGTCTACCAACCTGTTGTCTTGCTTCTCTCTCAAGTGTAGTATCTGCCTTTACGATATAACCCTCTGTACCGGCTTTCTTTTCTTTCTCATCTAACATATCCGAGTATCTGCTTAATACAAGGTATTTAATGCGTTTCTTTCCATAATCTTCACGTTCCTTCTCATTCTTTGGATAAGTTCTTTTATCTCCATCAAGAACAATATTATCATCTTTAGAAAAATCAAAGGGTTTTGAAAGATCCTCTTTGTAAGATTTTGAAACTTCGTCTATGCGTGTAAGGTAAACATTGGTGATGGCATAAAAGGATTCAAGTTTTTCACCATGGATCTCATCGTCAATACGGGTTTCATATTTGCTAAATCCATCAATATCTTTCTGGAGAAAGATATATTTATCGGCGTCAAGATCATTAAGGTATTTTTTATATACCTCCTTCGAAAAATTATCATCGATCTTTTTAGGACTATAATGTCCCTCTTCTAAAACGATGCCGACGTTATGAAGAATCTTTTCATTTTTTGTTTTCGGATTATCATTAGCTCCTTCCCCGCGTCCCAAAGTTCTGAAAGTCAGGAATGAAGCGCCACCTATCAGTAATAATAATACTGGTAAAAATTTTCTACTCATAATAAACTTCATTGTTTTGTTCATGTGTAAATATAAATCAAATAGATTCTGACCTCAAATTACCTTGTTTAATTAACAAAGGTTTTGTAAAAATGATAAATGGCAAAAAGAAGGCCAGAACGCCCGGTACTATAAGACGATAGAACGTTTAATTCACTGCAACAGATATACATGAATTAGGAGATTATTAACGATTGTCAATAAAAAACCCGCCAACGGGCAGGTTTGAATCGTTTTTGGGTGGATGATGGGGCTCGAACCCACGACCCTCAGAATCACAATCTGATGCTCTAACCAACTGAGCTACAACCACCGTGTGCAGCGGCAAAATTAATTAAATTATTCCTTCGAATGCAAATTACATTTTGAACCAGCTGGATAATATCGTTTCTTTGCACACTTCTTTTATGCACTGGTATAACTATCTTGTTACTATATTATTATCCACTTTTACAGGTTGGATTACTACCTGGATAGCCATCAAAATGCTTTTCCATCCCCGCTATCCAATTAATATTTTCGGATATCAGTTACAAGGTATTTTTCCAAAAAATCAACGTAAAATTGCTGAAAAATTAGGACAGGTAGTGAGTACTGAACTTCTTTCCTTTTCTGAGATCGGACAGAAGATAACAAGCACAGATAACCTGGATAAATTAAAGCCGGAAATTGAAAAGCACATTGATGCATTCCTGAACCATAAACTAAGGGAAGTATTTCCTATACTTTCAAAATTTATTGGTGTTAAAACCACAAACCAGTTAAAGGCAGCTTTTATGACGGAACTGGAATCTATGTTTCCAACACTTATGCATACTTATATGCACCAGCTTCAAAGCGAAATTAACCTGGAGAAGATTGTAGTTGATAAGGTGGCCGGCTTTTCGAGTGAAAAACTGGAAGATATACTTATATCCATAACCAAAAAAGAATTCCAGTTCCTGGAAGTTGTTGGAGGAATATTTGGAATGTTTATCGGAATCGTACAGGTTGTTTTTAATATTCTTACCCACTGAACCTATAATAATTTCAACCCTTCAGGCTTCTAACCCATTGAACCCCTGTTACCTCTAAATTACCACTCATACAGAATTTTAATTTTGTTTTGAACATTAGCCTTCATCTTTGCGCCCAAAATGCAGGAATTTAGAAACAATAACGTCTGATAATGCATAACTAAATATGCCTGGCAATAAATAAATAATAATATGAAGAAAATTTTCGTAACCATTTCGATACTGTTTACCACATTTTCAATATTTGCTCAAATGCCGGGTGGAAATCGCGGCCTGGGAGGTCAAAGTATGAACATTGGTCATTTCTATGGAAAAATTATTGACGCCAATACAAACAGGCCTCTTGAATCGGTCTCTGTACAATTGATACAGAGTAAACTGGATTCAACTATCAAAAAAAGAAAGGACGTTGTAATCGCTGGTATGCTTACTGACAAAAAAGGAGATTTCAGCCTTGAAAATTTACCAGTAGGTCCAAGTTTCAAATTAAAGATCACTGCCATTGGTTATAAAACAATAGAACAAAAAGCCTTTTTTGAATTAAAGATGGGAGGCTCGGCTGGTGGAGATATGAGCCAAATGTTGAGCGGTGTTGATAAAGATTTGGGAAATATTAAAATTGAAACAGAGACCAAACAACTTTCTGAAGTTACCGTAACTGCAACTAAAAGCTTGTTACAACTGGGTATCGACAGGAAAGTTTTTAATGTAGATAAAAGTCTTACAAGTGTAGGCGGAACAGCCATAGACGTGATGAAAAATGTTCCATCAGTAAATGTTGATATTGATGGGAACGTTACACTTAGAAATGCTCCCCCGCAAATATTTGTTGATGGGCGTCCTACTACTTTAACCCTGGAACAAATCCCTGCCGATGCTATCCAAAGTGTAGAGATCATAACCAATCCTTCAGCAAAATTTGATGCTTCGGGAGGCGGTTCAGGCATTTTAAACATAGTTTTAAAGAAGAACAGGAAGGCTGGTTATAATGGAAGCGTAAGAGCAAATCTTGATTCACGTTTAAAATTCGGACTCGGTGGTGACCTGAATATTAAACAGGGCAAAATAAATTTCTTTGCCAATACAATGTATAATCAGCGTAAATCTCTAAGTACTGCAAGCACAAGCAGGACTGATTTCAGCAGTATTAATGGATCTCCTTTTTTACTTCAGAATCAACAAAATGATGCGCCTGTTAATTCAGGATATTTCTTTTTTGGAAGGGCAGGTATAGATTATTTGGCTGATATTAGAAATACATTCACGATTGCAGGTTCGATGGCTAAAGGACAATTTAATTCCATTGACAATTTGAATATTAATACCGATACTAATAATATCCCATTCCAGACAGGTTTTAGAAATACAAATGGAAGTTTTTCGTTCAGGAATTACGGATCAACACTTAGCTATAAACACAATTTTGCAAAATCAGGTAAAGAATTAACTGCTGATGCGAACTATAACTATAACAAAAATGAAAATAATAATGCCTTGGGTACCCAATATTTCTCTCCCAATAGTAATCCAAAAGGTCCAATATTGCTACAAAACCTAACGGGTGGTGGATCTACCCAGTTCTTAACTGTTCAAACTGATTTTGTAAACCCAGTCACCGAAAAGATCAAGGTGGAAATGGGAGCCCGAACGTCGTTCCGTGATTTTACAAGTACCAGCGCAACTTCTTTCTTCGATGCAACATCAGGAAATTATATCCCTGTTCCAAGCTTAAACAGTGATTATAACTTCCAGGACCAGGTATTTGCCGCTTATACCACTTACACTCAGCAGATCAACAAATTCAGTTACCAGGCAGGTTTAAGAGTGGAAAGCTCGCATTATACAGGTGCGCTTGTATCAAAAAACCAGAAATTTGAGAACCAATACCCCCTCAGTCTTTTTCCAAGCTTATTCTTTACACAAAAGATAAATGATAAGCAGGACCTTCAGTTGAATTATTCACGTAAGATCAACCGTCCAAACTTCTTCCAGCTTATTCCATACATAGACTCATCAGATATTTTGAATTGGAGTAAAGGCAATCCTGATCTTGTTCCTGAATTTACCAACCTGGGTGAACTATCCTACCAGGTAGATCTGAATAAAGGGAATAATTTATTAGCTACCATTTATTATAAGAGAACAGACAACCTGATTACCAGGTACCAATACAACATTAAAGATCCAATCGCAAATACAACTGATTCTGTCAAGATCAGTTCTTATGCCAACGCAAACAATTCACAAGCCTATGGTCTTGAGCTCACAAGCAAGATTAAACCAGCCTCCTTTTGGGATCTTACTGCCAATGTAAATTTCTACAACTCAAAGATCAACGGCACCAATATTCGTAGCGATTTGGTTAGTAACGGATTCAGTTGGTTTGGAAAATTGAACAATACTTTTAAATTACCAAAGAATTATTCAATTCAATTGACTGGCGATTACCAATCCAAAACCATCTTACCTGCAAGTGGAGGTGGACGTGGTATGATGGGGGGTGGTATGTTCTACGGTGGAGGTCAATTATCCACTGTTAATGGTTATATCAAACCAAATTATGGAGTAGACCTGGCAATACGGAAAGATTTCTTAAAGAATAATACAGCCTCTGTGACCTTAAGTGTGAATGACATTTTAAGAACCAAGCTTTCCAGAACCCATGCAGAATCTGTTGATTATGTTCAGGATAATGAAAGACGCCGTGATCCACAGATGTTTCGTCTTAATTTCAATTGGAGATTCGGCAAGTTTGACGTTTCGTTATTTAAACGCAAAAACATGAAAGGTGAGATGGAAGGAATGCAGAACGGAATGCAGGGAGCGCAGTAGAGAATAGGTATCAGGTATTTATTGGCGCAGTTGTTGAAGCGTGTTTAAAGATTATCGAATTTTAACCACTAAAACAAATTAACATGAAACAATTAATTAAGGCTACTTACCTCTCGCTTATTACATTTTTACTTCTTGTTTTTTTTCAGGGATTAGCGATTGCACAAGATTCCACAGCATCAAGTAGTAGCAGCAGTAAAACAACCTCCACAACTACTTCTACAGACCAAACCTGGTATACACAGCCGTGGGTATTGGTAGTGGGTGGTGCGATCCTGGTATTGATCATTGTGGCTCTTGTTCGGGGAAATAGTGGTACAAAAGGACGTTCAGATTCTGTTACTGTTAAGAAAACAATCAGCACGGATTCAGATAAAGTATAATTGGGATATTTTTTAATGTGAAAAGCTGCAGTAATCTGCGGCTTTTTTTAGGTCTCATCAAGGAGACATTAGCTTTCGAACTCTTCTTAACACTACTTTCCATACGGGTGCCACATCAGGAGAAAGTTTAAAATAAATAACACTACCTCCATATAGGATGATGAAGGCCAGGGATTTTAAAGTCATCCCTGCAAGTTGGTGGAAGCCTCCTAATATATAATAACACACTGCATAGCAAAAAAATGCCAGAAGTATAGCATAAACAGTTTTAACAGAAAAAGGCTGCATGTTGAATTTTCGTTGAAGAAAGATAATCCGCATCAGATTATATATAGAAAATGCTATTACAGAAGAATAACCTGCACCAATAATCCCGAATTTTTTCACTAGAATATAGTTTAGTGGAATTGCTATAGCTAATAATACCACCCCGCTAATCAATTCGAACTGCCAATAATTGGATGTTGAAATAATCTGGGAATTTACTCCGGTTCCCAGGTCAATTACTCTTGCCATCCCGAGAAAGAAAAAGATCCATTGCGAAGCCAGGTACGCTGGCTTAAGGTGAAATGTATTGACACCGTCTTCATAATTGAGCCAGATAAGCAAAAAAATTCCAAGAGAGGCAATCAACAGATTTATTCCCGAACGATGATAGATCCGGTTTATTTTAGCATAGTCCTTGTCTTTCCATGCCCTTGATAATACAGCGGTTGATGCTGTAACAGCCCCTCGTTGAGGTGCCTGCACAAGACCGGAAACTACACTACCCAATGTAAAAATGCCTAATGCCTCCATTCCTTTGAGCGACATTATGATAATGGCATCTATGAATTGAGCGATCATCAATACAATTCCATACATATAGATAAGACCTGCAAATGACCCAATCTTCTTATAAAATTTCTGGGTTACCCTACTGATCCTGAAAGTGATGTTTAATTCATTTTTTGAAGCAAGGTATATGGCAAGAACTACTGCAAGCAGGCCATAAGTAAATGCATAGATCTTAATAAAAGTATCAAAACTATTGATGAGTTTGAAGGAGAATAAGAATATCAATACACTGGTAAGAACTCTGAAAAATAGTTCACGCAAAAAGTTGGTAACAATAGATTTCCCAATATTCCATGCAAATACTTCAAGAAGGGAGAAGATGGTTATAGAAAACCCAAACGGGAATATCCAGAAATAATACTTTACAAATTCAGGGGATCTTTCACCAAATTTCCTGATCACAAGATCTTTAAACACAATACCCGCAATTATTACTAATATAAATCCAACAAGGTTCACAATGAACGTCAGCGTAAGCAAATCGTTTTTCTTTTTATCAATATTGTCGTGGTAATATGGATAAAATTTTGCTACGGCACTTACCATTCCCATATTAGCAAATGCAAACATCAGGTTACCCACCACAATAAAAATACTTGTCAGCCCGTATTCAGAAGTAGTAAACAACGAGCCAGCCCGTGTAAAAAGATAAGTATTAATAAAGCCAATGACAAAACCAGCATATACAAAAACTGTGGAGATGATACTTTGCTTTCGTATCTGCGACATATAAGAATTTGATGCAAATTAGGGGTAAAAAAATAAAATATTCACATTGAACTATCCCTGCCAATGGCTTTAGACTTGGGATATAGAAAAAAACTTTTACTTTGCTTCCTAAAGCCAAAGCGTTCATGAAGAAGATTGATTTTAAAAGAATACTGCCCCATTTGGTTGCCATAGCAATATTTCTACTGGTTTCCATAGTCTATTGTAAACCAGTTTTTGATGGCAAGGTTGTTTCCCAGCATGATACACAAGCCTGGCGTGGAATGAGTCAGCAATCAATGGAATTCCATGATAAGTATGGGTATTACCCTTTATGGACGAACAGCATGTTTAGCGGTATGCCAGCATATCAAATCGCTTTTGATGCAAAAACGAATATCAATGTAGGTCATATTGAAAAAGTATTTTTTCTCGGTATGCCAAAACCAGTTTACTTCTTTTTTATGGCTTGCATATGTTTTTATCTTCTATGCATTGTAGCAGGAGCTAATCCATGGATAAGTATTATGGGAGGGATAGCTTATGCGTATTCAACTTTTGACCCTATCATCATAGGGGTTGGTCACAATACCCAAATGATGTCCATCGCCTACGCCCCAAGCGTTATAGCAGGATTATTTCTATTATTTCAAAAAAGATACTGGACTGGATTTGCTATAACTGCACTATTTACCGCTTTGTTGATTGGTCAAAACCACATTCAAATAGTTTATTATACCCTAATGATCACAGGTATTTTAGTCATCGGATACCTCATTCAATCTTATAAAGAAAAAGAATTCTTTAATGGAATAAAAGCATCGGTGCTTGGTTTCATTGCAGCCATTCTCGGCTTTGCTTGCACTGCCGTAAGTATGATGCCAACTTATGAATATTCAAAAGAATCCATGCGGGGTGGAAAATCGGAGCTAACTCTGGGAAAAGACAGTTCTAATAAAACCAAGGGTGGCCTTGATAAGGATTATGCCTTCATGTATAGCTTTGGAATTCCCGAAACCTTTACACTAATGATTCCAGGAATCTATGGTGGCAGCAATGGCGGGAAAGAATACAGTGGTAATTCTGAATTTGTAAAAAAACTATCAGAAGCCGGAGTATCCGAGGATAATGCTCTGCAAATGGCTGATGCATATTCTTATTGGGGAGATCAGCCGATCACTTCAGGTCCTGTATACCTGGGCGCGGTTATTTGCTTCCTTTTCATTTTTGGAATGTTTTACCTCAAAAGCTGGTATAAATGGTGGCTACTCAGCGCAAGCATCCTGGGACTGTTGCTTGCATGGGGTGCCAATCTAAAAGGAATTAATTATTTTCTATTCGATCATCTCCCTTTTTATAATAAATTCCGGGCACCAACTATGGCGCTTGTGATACCACAATTCTGCTTCCCATTATTGGCTGTTTTATCGTTAACCCAATTACTAAGAGAAACCGATTGGAGTTTTGCATGGAAAAAACTTCGTATGGCAGCAATGGTTACCGGAGCATTACTTGTCCTTCTTTGTGGGTTCTATTTGAGTGCTGGTTTCACAGGCCCATCAGACAAAAATATTAAGGAAGAATTTAAGCAGGATATGCTCAGGCAGGTGCCTGCAGGCCAGCAACCTTCTCCTCAAATGGTACAGCAAGCTGATGATATAAGCAGGCAATGGATAAGTGCATTGCATTCCGACAGGAAAGACCTCATGGGGGGCGACCTCGTAAGAACTATTTTATTAATTGCAATAGCTGTTGTGCTGACTGGCCTATTTATCCGCAAAAAAATAAAACCATGGTTATTGATAGCGGGACTTGGCGTTCTTTCCAGCTTTGATCTGCTATCAGTTGATCAAAGATATTTAAGCAGTGCCAGCTTCATTGAAGAAGGAGATTTTGAAGGTGCGTTTATCCCAACGGAGGCAGATCTGCAGATACTCAAAGATCCTGACCATGCTAATTTCAGGGTGTTCAATCATGCAGTAGATTCATATAATGATGCAAGCACTTCCTATCATCATAATTCAGTAGGAGGATACCATCCTGCTAAACTTGGATTATACCAGGACATCATAGAAAATCAATTAGGTAAGGGGAATATGCAAGTGTTCAACATGCTCAACACTAAATATTTCATAGAACAGAATCCTTCTACAGGTAAGCCAATGGCACAAATGAACCCGGGTGCATTTGGAAATTGCTGGCTCGTAAAAGGGATAAAATTAGTCAATAACGCAAACGAAGAAATGCAGGCGCTTGACAGCACAAACCTTAAGGATACGGCAGTGCTCGAAAAAACATATGAATCTCAAATTAAGCAGGCTCCCCAATACGATACCTCCGGTTCAATTAAGTTGATAGAAAATCTGAATGACAAGATCCGCTATTCATTCAATGCTTCTAAACCTCAATTCGCAGTATTTAGTGAGGTCTATTACAAAAGTGGATGGAATGCTTTCATAGATGGTCAAAAAACTGATTATGCCAAGGTCAATTACATTTTAAGGGGTATGTATGTTCCTGCAGGAAAGCATGAAATAGAATTTCGCTTTGAACCAGCATCTTTTACCACTGGAAGAATGATCACGATCTGGGCCAACATTTTAGTGATGTTATCGGTAATTGCCGCTGTTGTTATTAATGTAAGAAGGAGGGGAGGAAATTCTTAGCGTTCAGGCGATGTATTATCTGGTTAATTCGCCGATTGGAAATTTTTTGTATTAATAAAAAAGAAGTTAAAAATAGAAAATATGTATTTTCTAAGTCACCGACTTCGATAACCAAGTAGAAATGAAAACAGCATTAATTACAGGTATTACAGGTCAGGATGGAGCTTATCTTGCCGAACTTTTATTGAGCAAGGGATATGAAGTGTCTGGGATCAAGAGAAGGAATTCTCTTTTGAATACACAACGGATTGATCATATTTATGAAGATCCTCACATTGCTAATCCTATGTTCAAATTATATTATGGAGATCTGACAGATTCTACAAATATAATACGGATTGTCCAGGAAGTTCAGCCGGATGAGATCTATAATCTCGGAGCAATGAGCCATGTACAGGTAAGCTTTGAAACACCCGAATACACGGCCAATGCAGACGGTATAGGGGCTTTGAGGATTCTTGAAGCGGTTCGTTTATTAAACCTTACAAAAAAAACAAAGATCTACCAGGCCTCAACGTCTGAATTATACGGATTAGCGCAGGCAATTCCCCAAAGTGAAACAACGCCATTTTACCCACGTTCTCCGTATGCAGTAGCAAAGTTATATGCCTATTGGATGATTGTAAATTACCGCGAGGCCTATAATATGTTTGCATGTAATGGTATACTATTTAACCATGAAAGCCCTTTACGCGGCGAAACTTTTGTTACCAGGAAAATTACCCGTGCAGTAGCTAAAATAGTATTGGGTCTTCAGGATAAGCTTTATTTAGGAAACCTGGATGCACAGAGAGACTGGGGCCATGCAAAAGACTATGTTGAAGCCATGTGGCTGATGCTTCAACAGGATACACCAGAAGATTATGTAATAGCTACAGGAGTTACTACACCCGTGCGGGAGTTCATACGAATGGCATTTGCAGAAGTAGGCATTGAACTAGTTTTTACCGGTGAGAAAGAAAATGAAAAGGGCATAATTGTAAAATGCAACAATAGTGAATACCAATTAGCACCCGGAACCGAAGTAGTATGTGTTGATCCACGCTATTTCAGGCCAACGGAGGTAGATCTCCTTATCGGGGACGCTACAAAAGCAAAAACTCAGTTAGGATGGTCTCCTACCTATTCACTGGCTCAACTAGTAAGAGAAATGGTATTATTTGACCTGGATCTTTTCAAAAAAGACAAACACCTTATTAGCGGAGGCTTTTCTATTAAAAACTCAATTGAACATTGATCTATGCTTCATTCAGATAAAATATACGTAGCAGGGCACACTGGTATGGTAGGTAGCGCCATTGTTCGAAAGTTAACCGCAGAAGGATATAATAATATTATTACAAAGTACTCTTCTCAACTGGACTTGCGTAGCCAACAGGCTGTAGAAGCTTTTTTTGAACAGGAAAAACCTGCTTACGTATTTCTTACAGCAGGGAAGGTTGGAGGAATTATGGCCAATAATACCTACAAAGCTGAATTTTTATATGACAACCTGATGATTGCAGCAAACATCATTCATGCATCTTTTAAAAACAAAGTAAATAAGTTATTGTTTCTTGGCTCTTCCTGCATTTACCCCAAACTGGCCCCCCAACCACTAAAAGAAGAATATCTACTAACCGGGAACCTGGAACCAACAAACGAACCTTATGCAATAGCCAAAATCGTCGGTATCAAATTATGTGAAAACTACCGCGAACAGTATGGATGCAATTTCATTTCTGCAATGCCAACTAATCTGTATGGTCCTAACGATCATTATGATCTCCAGAACTCACATGTTTTGCCGGCATTGTTACGTAAATTCAATGAGGCAAAGCAAGCCGGTATTTCTTCTGTTACTATATGGGGAACCGGTAATCCTAAGCGGGAATTCCTGCATGTTGATGATCTTGCAGATGCCTGCTATTACCTTATGCTCAATTACAATGAAAAATTATTTATCAACGTTGGAACCGGTGAAGACATCAGTATCAAAGAACTCGCTGAAATGATCAAAGATATTTCTGGCTATCAGGGCGGGTTGGTGTGGGATAGCAGTAAGCCAGATGGCACTCCCAGGAAGTTAATGGATGTAAGCAGGATGCATGAACTCGGTTGGAAACATAAGATAGATCTGCGGGATGGAATACGAAGCACGTATGCTGATTTTGCTACATGGTCGAAAAATTTGCAGCAATAACAATAGATGGATCTTTCAATTATTATAATAAATTACAATTGTGGTACTCTTATCAATGATTGTTTGCAATCTATCATTGATGCAAAGATGAATATCAAATATGAAATAATTATTGTTGACAATAATTCTTCAGACAATAGCAAACAGAATGTAAATTCTTCTTTCCCTGCAACTAAATGGATTGAAATGGGTTACAATGCAGGGTTTGCAAGAGCAAATAATGTAGGCATTCGACATGCAAAAGCTCCAGTGATTTTATTATTGAATCCAGACACATTAGTTAAAGAAAATGCTATAGAAAATTGTTATAGAGAATTTACAAAAGATGATTATATAGGGTGTGGAGTTCAATTATTAAATCTTGACGAAACACCACAGATATCAGGTAATTTTGCAATGAAAGGAGGTTTGAATTATTTATTGCCATTGCCTTTTTTGGGATCTGCACTTAAACAGCTTGGAAAACTATTTAAAGTCAAACGTCCAAATATTCCTGATACGAATATTACAAAAGAAGTGGATTGGATCAATGGAGCTTTCCTGATGGTCAAAAAATTAGCAATAGATAAGGCTGGACTTTTAGATGAAGATTTTTTTTTATACGCTGAGGAAGCAGAATGGTGCGGCCGGTTAAAAAAATATGGAAGACTTTGTATATATG
Organism: Chitinophagaceae bacterium; assembly: GCA_017882205.1. GTDB lineage: Bacteria > Bacteroidota > Bacteroidia > Chitinophagales > Chitinophagaceae > Ginsengibacter. The sequence continues at coordinate 544 of JADGPY010000377.1, read as the reverse complement.
GTCAATTCAATATAATTCATTTACAAGGATCTACTGCTAATAAAACTTTTGACTCAATGTCAGGCGGATATAAAAATTTGTTTGACAGGAAAGGGCTTCAAATCATGCTTTCCAACCTTGTTCGGATTAGAAAACAATTCGGCGCTTTATGGTATTTACTGATTCTGCTGATTTATATTGCCGAAATCCCAATATTTATTTTGGGCACCGTGATAGGTAAAATTTTTGGTAAACATACCTACAATCTTAAAATGACAATCAATTATACTTCTAATGTTTGGTACGTCTTTAAGCTTTCACCCGTGATCCTTTCGAACAAAAAACATTTTTATAAAGTATTATAGGAGCCTGTTACAGAAAGGTTTAACGGCATTATTCTCCTGTCAATCTTATTAGATTACCTTCCATTTAATATACATACTCAAACAAAGTATATGAATTCCAATCTCCTTGAATACTGCATCAAGTTCGATTGTAGGGATTAGATACCAACGGGTTCTGGGCATCCATTCCCAATGAATACGCCTGCCATTTTTAGCTGCCC
>JADGPY010000376.1 GCA_017882205.1 Chitinophagaceae bacterium | reverse complement strand
GTCTTTTTTCAATTGTTCGAGAATGTAGCGGAAACTGTTATGAAAATGGGTACCAAATTGAAAGAGGTGGTAAAGGAACAGGATTTTGATACTCGTACGAAGTATATTCTCGAAATCGAAGATATGGAGCACGCAAATGATGATTTTACTCATAAGATCTTTACTGAGTTGGGACGAAACTTCATTACTCCCTTCGATAGGGAGGATATCCATTCCCTTGCTTCTGCGTTGGATGATGTATCGGATTATATATATGCATCGGCGAAGAAAATTAATTTTTACAAAGTTGACCCTTCCGATGCGGGAATTCAGAAATTGAGCGAACTTATCTTTAATGCCTGTACTGAAGTGCAGAAAGCAGTGTGGGAATTGAGGGATATGAAGAATTTGCGGAGAATGACAGATTCTATGGTCGCAATCAATAGTATAGAAAACCAGGCTGATGATGTATTTGATATGAGTATAGAAAGGTTATTTGAAACAGAGCCAGATGCAAAAGAGGTGATCAAAAAACGTGAAATCTACCAGGTTATGGAGATTGTCACAGATAAATGTGAAGATGCTGCGAATGTTATTGAATCTATTATTATTAAATATGCTTAAGCATTTCAAAAACCATTATTTCTACCTCAGCATCCGACTAACTTCCTAGAACTTACATAATGAGTTTCCTGATAACAATTATAGTGCTTGCGTTGATCTTTGATTTTATCAATGGGTTTCATGACGCGGCAAATTCAATTGCTACAGTTGTTTCAACAAAAGTGTTGACCCCATTCCAGGCAGTTATGTGGGCTGCGCTCTTCAATTTTGTTGCTTTTTTTATTTTTAAGGATCATGGCGTAGCAAACACCATCTCGAAAACAGTCAAACAGGAATATATTACTTTATCAGTCGTTTGCTCGGGTCTTATTGCCTCCATTATATGGAATTTGTTCACCTGGTGGTTTGGTATTCCTTCTTCTTCTTCCCACACACTGATAGGCGGTTTTGCAGGAGCAGCAATTGCCCATGCAGGTATGCATGCAGTTGACCCTGACCCTGTAATTAAAACCGTTGGATTCATTTTCCTGGCACCAATCGTTGGAATGCTTATAGCCTATATTATTTCTCTCTGGTTTATTAATTCTTTCCAAAAGGGGGCAGTGCCTAAAATCATTTCTACAGTAATAATTGCATCTGTCGTTCTTTTTTTATCCCAGATACTTGAATTTAACGATCTGAAGTTAACAACCCATTACCATACCTATTTTTGGAAGGTAATTTTCTATACAAAGAATTTTAAGTGGATCTTAATGGGGGTGATATTGATCATTATGGCCATTTTTACATTTTTTTTAAATACACTTAATACTGCCCGCGCCAATGCGTGGTTTAAACGACTTCAGTTATTGTCATCTGCAGCTTTTAGTATCGGGCATGGTGGAAATGATGCCCAAAAAGTGATGGGAATCATTACTGCCGCCCTGATTGCCAGTGGAAATATCGCCACATTCTCACAAATGCCGATATGGGTACCCCTGGCCTGTTATACTGCCATGGGCCTTGGAACAATGAGCGGCGGATGGAAGATCATCAAAACAATGGGTACTCGTATTACCAAGGTAACCCCATTTGAAGGAGTGGCAGCTGAAACAGCCGGTGCCATTACTTTATTCATTACGGAATCATTAAAAATTCCGGTTAGCAGCACTCATACCATTGCAGGTTCCATTATTGGAGTGGGAGCTACTAAAAGATTGTCCGCTGTAAGATGGGGAATTACAATCAATTTGTTGTGGGCCTGGATATTAACTATTCCTATAAGCGCCTTACTTGCAGCAGGTATTTTTCTTATCATGAATTTATTTGTAGGATAGACCACTTTGTGGAATACTCCACAAAGAACACTGAGGAAAGCTTTCACTAATCACCGTTTTTTTCTTTCTTTGCATCATGAAGAAGATATTAGTAACAGGTGGTTGTGGCTATATTGGGGCGCATACAATTTTAGATCTTATTGAGAATGGCTTTGAGCCTATATGTGTTGATAATAATTCCAGATCCACACCAGTACTTCTTGAAGGGATCAGGAAACTTACGGATAAGCAGGTAAAGAATTATAAAGTTGACCTGTGCATTTTTGACGATACACATGCGATTTTCCAGGAGAACCCTGAAATAGAAGGGATCATTCATTTTGCTGCTTATAAAGCAGTAGGTGAATCAGTGAAAGAGCCATTATTATATTTTGAGAACAACCTCATCTCCTTAATCAATATTTTAAAATGTGTAAAAGAATTTGAGGTTCCTTATTTCATTTTTTCATCCTCTTGCACGGTGTATGGAAATCCTGATCAAATACCTGTAACCGAAACTACACCAACCAAGCCTGCTGAATCCCCCTATGGTTCTACTAAGCAAATGGGAGAACAGATCGTTAGTGATGTTACTAAAGGAGCGTTTACACAAAGTATATTACTTAGGTATTTTAATCCCGTTGGAGCACATCCATCTTCTATGATCGGTGAGATTCCATTAGGTAAACCAGAGAACCTGGTGCCTGCCATTACACAAACTGCCATTGGTAAATTGCCGCAATTGAAAGTATATGGAAACGATTATCCTACAAGGGATGGATCTTGTGTGCGCGATTATATTCATGTATGTGATATTGCCCACGCCCACACTTTGGCCCTTCAATACCTGCTGGACCAAAAAAACAATAAGAGATGTGAAGTGTTTAATCTTGGGACCGGCAATGGGGTCACAGTACTGGAAGCCATTCATGCATTTGAAAAAGTAAGTCGGGTAAAATTGAACTATGTCATTGCCCCCAGAAGGCCGGGGGATGTGGTAGCTGTATATGCAGACAATGCCCTGGCAAAGAAAGAACTTGGCTGGAACCCAAGCTTTACTTTAGAGGATATGATGGCCTCTGCATGGAAGTGGGAGTTAAAATTGAAAGATGATGAAATCTTGCATAATAATCCGAATTTTCAAATGAACTAAGCATCTCGTAATTTGCTATATCTCCATTTTCGAACACTTCAAAAGGAATGATTAATTTGCATAATAAAATGTATTAATCTATAATAGATCCAGGCGATACCATTCACTTACTTATATCAATATTCCTCATGTTAAAAGACATTCAGCCGCAAAATGAAAAAGAAACCCGCCAGGGCTTTGGTGAGGGTATTTATGAGTTAGGAAAGAATAATCCCAATGTGGTGGCTTTAACTGCAGACCTTGCTGGATCTATGAAACTTCATCCGTTCATAAAAGATTTCCCGGATAGATTTGTTCAATGCGGGATTGGTGAAGCAAATATGATGGGTATTGCTGCAGGCTTAACGATTGGAGGAAAGATCCCATTCACTACTACCTTTGCAAATTTTTCTACAGGTCGTGTTTATGACCAGATCCGGCAATCAATAGCATACAGTAATAAAAATGTAAAAATCTGCGCATCTCATGCAGGCTTGACCCTGGGTGAAGATGGTGCTACACACCAGATATTGGAAGATATTGGCATGATGAAGATGTTACCTGGCATGACAGTTATAGTGCCATGTGATTTTAATCAGACGAAAGCAGCTACCCTGGCCATCGCAGATTATGTAGGTCCTGTATATCTCAGGTTTGGAAGACCTAAATGGCCAAACTTCACCGAGGAGAACCCCACCTTTCAGATCGGGAAGGCACAAGTGTTTTCTGAAGGGAATGACATAAGCATATTTGCTTGTGGCCACCTTGTATGGATTGCTATTGAAGCAGGCAAGTTGTTGGAAGAAAAAGGAATTAGTGTTGAAGTAATAAATATTCATACCATTAAGCCACTTGATGTTGAGGCCATATTGAAATCAATTAAAAAAACCAGGTGTGCGGTAACTGCGGAAGAACATAATATTATCGGTGGATTAGGTGATAGTATTGCACAGGTAGCTGCAAAAAATTTTCCAATACCTATTGAATATATTGGAACGAAGGATACTTTTGGGGAAAGTGGGCCTCCAAAAGAGCTGCTAAAAAAGTACGGGCTTGATATACCTGATATCGTTACCGCTGCAGAAAAAGTTCTTGCCAGGAAGAATGTTTAATATTAGTATAATAAACCTCTTAGATTAAAACCCATCTTACAATTGGATTTTTTATTTTTACCTCTGAGTTAATTAAACGTATGGCTGTAACCCCGGATGATAAAGAACTGTTGTTTCTTTTCAAAAACACCAAAACAAAAGAAAAGGGGTTTACCGAAATTCTTAAAAAATACCAGGAAAAATTATATTGGCATATCCGCAGAATGGTGGTGGATCATGAGGATGCAAATGATGTACTTCAAAATATGTTTATAAAGGTTTGGAATGCCCTGGAAAATTTTAGGGAGGATAGCCAGCTTTATACATGGCTTTATCGTGTTGCAACCAACGAATGCCTGACTTTTTTGGAGCAACAAAAGAAAAGAGCCTCCATCTCGCTTAGTGATGTAGAAAATGGCCTGAGTAATAAACTTAAGTCGGAAAGTGGTTTTGATGCTAATAAATTGGAATGGAAACTCCAATTGGGAATTCAGCGGCTACCGGAAAAACAACGACTAGTATTTAATTTGAGGTATTACGATGAAATGCCCTATGAAGAGATGAGTAAAGTATTGGAAACCAGCGAGGGAGCACTTAAAGCAAGCTATCACCATGCAGTTAAGAAAATAGAGGATTTTATATTAAATCATTAAACTTTCATGCCTATTCCAGGTCTTATTATCAATGAAAACCTCAAATGAAATATTAAATGAACTTAAAGCTATAGGTTCATTGCTGGGGGGGATTGAGAAAACCAATGTTTTTTCAGTTCCGGAAGGCTACTTCAAAACCCTATCTGACAAAATTTTACTTAAGGTTAGAAATTCAAATCTTTCTGCTTCTGAAGAGTTACGGTCTATTTCGACTATGCTTTATACAGTTCAGCATGAAAATGTATTCAACATCCCTCCAGGTTATTTCGACGAACTGCCAGAAGAGGTTGTGATCAAAATAAAACCACAGGATGCTGCCGTAATCCGGATGAATAGAAGAAGTTCCATGTGGCAATACGCTCGGGCTGCTGTGATGACCGGAGTTATTGCTATAAGTGCATTGATGGTATACAACAATCAAAGTCCTTATCCAAACACTGAGCCAGGTCAGCCAGGTGGCCAATATAGTAATGAGCAACAAATTAATGAGGGGATTTCAAAATTATCTGATGAGGAAATAATTAAATATCTTGAGACAAATAGCAATGCATCTGACAATGAAGCCCTGACTAATAATATTGATGAAAAACAATTACCTGATCAACAGGATCTCTTAACTAATGAAAATATTCCAGACTCACAGGAGAGCCCTAATACAAAACCTCAAAAATAGAAGATACAACAAATGAAGATTTTTTTTCTCGTCATATTGGTAACATATTCTGCCTCATTTGCTATAGCTCAGCCAGACAATGGTAAAAAAGGAGAAAGAATCCAAGCTCTAAAAATTGCATTTATTACCCAAAGGCTCGAGCTCTCAAGTGATGAAGCTCAGAGATTCTGGCCAGTATATCAAAGGTATGAAAATGATCTAAGGCAGCTAATTTTGGCAAATAAAGGTGGGGATGTGATTGATAATGAAGAAAAAGTATTAAATCTTAGAAAACGATATCGGTCTGAATTTGTCCTTGTAATTGGACAAGAAAAAATGAATAAACTATTTACAGCCGAAAAGGATTTCCGGGGCGCATTATTACGAAAGCTTAGGAATCCACAAAATCAGCAGCGACAACTAAATCGCGGAGGTCTATAATCCCTTGTATAAGTTTTTATTACGAAAATCAAAGGAAAACTTGATTTGAATAAAATTTCTCCTATTTTTGTAATTAGGTGTTTTTCATAGGTTAGCAACGGCCGGCCCTTTTTAGGGCAGGCCTATTTTTTTATATAGGCTAAAATTCCACCATAAGCTACCAATCTTTGATCCCTTTGGCATCATTCTAAAATTCCACCATAGGGCTTCTTATATCATGATAAAAAAGGAATGTCCATTTTTCTAATTGTCCTTGTTGCCACCAATGTTGTCTTAGTTCCATACTTTTATTTCCATCAAAATCATACTTGGCCTTAAAGCGACTTTTCATTTGTTGTAGTTGTGGAGCGACATCTCCACCAAAAAAGATTTTATATCCATCTTCTATAATCCAAAAAACCTGGTGAAACGGACTATGTGCACCTGTGACCTCATATTTTATATAATCATCGATCACACCATTACCTTCTATTAAATGAAGCTGGTCACTATTTTTCAACAATCTAAAATCTTCGATATGGTATGAAGGAGTACCTTTTTCAAAGGCAAATTCAAACTCCTGCCGGTTGATATAATATATTGCATTTTCAAAGCTTATTGTTCCAGCGCGACCTTCTTTTTCACGGATAGACATTCCCCCTGCATGATCTTTATGCAGGTGGGTCATTAATACTTTTGTGACATCAGACGCACTGATTCCATGTTGAGATAAATTTTTATGAATCTGTAGAATTCCATCTTGTTCCATAAACCCAAGTCCAGTATCCAACAACAAAATATCTTTAGAAGTGATAATCAGAAATGGTTGTATCTCTACCAGCAAGCTGCCTGCTGGCCTTTGTTGTAGAACATCTGCCTGCAGATCAAAGGGGACAAATTTTTTTGTTTTATTAATGGTAAATGCGCCTTCACTTAATGGTATTATCTGCATAATTATTATTTGTTTCTTCGTAAAAAAATTCAATCTCCTGATACCTGATACCTACCTCAAAACCATTTGCCTGTCCGCATCCAATCTTATTAAAATGAAAATTAATATTGTAAAAGTTAATAAAGAGGAACCTCCATAACTCAGTAATGGCAACGTGATACCGATCACAGGGGCCAGGCCGATCGTCATACAAATATTGATGGTAACATGGTAGAAAATGATCGCTGCAACGCTATAAGCATATACCCTGCTAAAGACACTTCGCTGACGTTCGGCAACAAAAACGATCCTTAAAATAAATAGCAAATAGATAATGACCAGTAAAGCACTTCCCCAGAAACCAAAATTTTCACCCACTGAAGTAAATATGAAATCCGTATGCTGCTCTGGTACAAAGTCTCCCTGCGTCTGAGTGCCCTTCAAAAATCCTTTACCCCACATACCTCCAGACCCTATTGCTATTTTTGATTGTTTTACATTATAATTTTCTTTTTCTTTTTTTTGCTTTTTTGCAGAGAGCTCTTCTCTTTGCATCTGTTCATCCAATTGCTGTGCGGCTACTTTACTTTCAGGAACATAATCTACCCCAAAAGTATTCATGATCCTTTCCACCTGGTAGGGGTGCAGCACATGCCTGAAAATATAGGGCACAGCAAATCGTTGTACACTTACAGCCAAAAGCCATAAGCCTACAATGACTATTAAAATAGATTTATCCCGCCTGATTGATCGCTTTAAAATATAAATTGCCAATCCTGCAATAGAAGTCAGTATAATAGCCAGCGTATTTTTTTCAACAAGGATGGTTGCAACGATGAGTATGGCAAATGAAAATC
>JADGPY010000375.1 GCA_017882205.1 Chitinophagaceae bacterium | reverse complement strand
CCCTCTTTCAAACTTCGCTATTTTTGCAGATGCAAAAGAAAAAATACTCAACCGAACAGGTACTTTCTAATTTAAAAATAGAAGCACTGAATGAAATGCAGCTCGCTACTATTGAAGCCAATAAAAAGAGTGGTGACATTATACTATTGTCTTCAACCGGAAGTGGTAAAACAATAGCATTTTTGTTGCCCCTTTTAGAACACCTAAAAAAGAATGTAAAAAAAGTACAAGCACTTATAATTGTTCCTTCCCGTGAATTGGCTATACAGATCGAAAACGTCTTCAAATCAATGGGCACAGATCTTAAAGTTACCTGTTGTTATGGGGGCCATCTCCGGGAAACTGAAGAAAATAATCTGGTAGAACCACCGGCCTTATTAATTGGAACCCCAGGCAGGTTGGCTGATCATCTCAGAAGGGGGAATGTGCAAACGGATGGTATTGAAACATTGATATTAGATGAATTTGACAAATCATTGGAATTAGGTTTCTATGAAGAAATGTCTTACATAGTTGAAACATTACGATCGCTAAAGAAAAGAATTTTAACCTCCGCCACAAAAAGTATTGAAATTCCTTCTTTTATAGGATTATCCTCTCCTACATATTTAAATTTTCTGGGTGAACAAATTAATGACGAAAATAAGCTCACCATTCAAACATTGGTTTCGGACGGAAAAGATAAATTGAATACCCTCTTTCAGCTGATTTGCTTTCTGGGTAACCGTTCTATGATCATTTTTTGTAATCACCGCGAAGCTGTGGAACGAACCAGCAAGTTGTTGAAGGAAAAAGGCCTTGTAAATGTGTATTACCATGGAGCTATGGAACAACAGGAAAGAGACAGTGCATTAGGTAAGTTCAGAAATGGGACTTCCAACATACTTGTAACTACTGACCTGGCATCCCGCGGATTGGATATTCCGAATATCAGGTATATCATTCATTACCATTTACCCGGATCAGAAGAAATTTTTCTTCACAGGAATGGAAGAACAGCAAGAATGGATGCCAGCGGAACTGTCATCGTTATTTTATCACCTGATGAAAAATCACCACCCTACATTCCCGCTGATGCGGAACAACTTTCGCTTCCTGCAACAGTTGTTTTACCAGAGAAACCTAAGTGGTCTACCCTCTTTATTGCTGCTGGTAAAAAGGATAAAGTAAATAAAATAGATATAGTGGGGTTTTTAAGTAAAAAAGGAGAATTAAAAAAAGAAGATATCGGGCTTATTGATGTAAAAGATTTCTTTTCCTTTGTAGCAGTAAGAAAATCAAAAGTGGGCCATACACTAGAACTAATTAAGAATGAAAAGATCAAAAACAAAAAAGTAAAGATTGAAATCGCCCGGTAATCTTCTATGTGTCTCCATGGTTCAAAAACTTCAAAACCTACTAACCACTATACCATTCCAATATCTCATCACATCAAAAAAATAATATCTTTATTTCTTTTCACATTCAATTGACTTATGATGCGAATAATTGCAAATACACTTTATTGTCTCTTTATTATCTCGACCAATGCTTCAATAACTGCTCAAACAAAAAGCGATTCACTAAAAAATATATCCTTATCAGCTTTAAGCTTCCGTAGTATTGGCCCAGCGTTTACGGGTGGCCGTGTGGTAGATATCGCCGTTAACCCTTCTAATAAAAGTGAATATTATATTGGCTCTGGCCATGGATCACTCTGGAAAACAACTAATAATGGAAACAGCTTTTCACCTGTATTTGATAACCAGGGCGCGTATGCAATTGGTGCAATAAAAATTGATCCGAATAATAATAATATCGTATGGGTAGGTACTGGAGAGAACAATAACCAAAGCAACGTAATTTATGGTGATGGTGTTTATCGCAGCGAGGATGCCGGAAAGAGCTGGAAAAATATGGGATTAAAAACATCCGAACATATTGGAGGGATTGTAATTGATCATGAAAATTCTAATATAGTATACGTTGCAGCCTATGGCTCTCTCCGCCGCGAGGGTGGAGAAAGAGGCATATATAAAACATCCGATGGAGGAAAAACCTGGCGAAGATCATTATACATTAGTGAGTATACTGGTTGCTTTGAAGTTCATATGGATCCCCGGTATAGCAACATTGTATATGCAGTGGCTCATCAGCGCATGAGAAAGCTTTATTCAGGTATTGGTGGCGGTCCTGAAAGCGCTATATACAGAACACTTGACAGCGGTGCCACCTGGCAAAAAGTTATGAAAGGGTTACCATCCGAAGATATTGGAAGAATTGGAATGGCTATCTCTCCAACTAATCCGGATGTACTTTATGCAATTGTACAAGCTAAAGAAGGTAGCGGTATCTACCGTAGCAATGATCGTGGATCAAGCTGGAGTAAGCAAAGCACTTATATTTCTGCTTATCCCTTTTATATGCAAAAAATTTATTGTGACCCTTCAGATGAGAACCGGCTGTATAGTATGGATGTCTTTAACCAGGTTTCAACAGATGCTGGCAAAACATGGAAACCTCTTGGAGAAAAATATAAACATGTAGATAATCATGTTCTATGGATAGATCCGTCCAATACCAAACACCTTATTAATGGCTGCGATGGTGGAGTGTACGAATCGTGGGACCAGGCACAAAGCTGGAATTTTAAATCCAACATTCCCATTGCAGAAGTGTATAAGATCACTACAGACAATGCAACTCCTTTCTATAATGTATATGCTGGAACCCAGGATAATAGCAGTTTTGTGGGGCCTTCAAGAACCATTAACAGGCAAGGAATATCCAATAGCGATTGGTACTTCACCCAGGGAGGTGATGGTTTTGAAACTCAGGTAGACTGGAAAGATGACAACATCGTTTATGCCCAATCTCAAAATGGAGGATTGGTAAGATTTGATAAAAAGAGCGGAGAGAAATTATATATTCAGCCAACCAATATGGAAGATACTGGTTTCCGGTTTGATTGGGATGCTGCCTTACTTATATCCCAACATGATAATAAACGATTGTATTTTGGAGCTAATAAATTATTCCGGACAAATGATCGGGGTAATACCTGGGAAGTTATTAGTCCTGATCTGACCAAAGGGGTTCCTAAAAGAATGCAAAAGCTTATGAACAGAAGCTGGAGTATTGAAGAACTTGCCAATAAATCTTCGTTGGCACAAATAAGCTCGATAGCAGAATCTCCTATTGATGAAAACATTTTATATGCTGGCACAGCGGATGGATTAATCCAGGTAAGCAATGATGGTGGAAAAATATGGAACCAGGGGTCCACACCCGGATTGCCTGAATATGCCAGGGTGCATAATATGATTGCATCCAGGCATAACAAGTTGGTGGCCTATGCTGCCTGCCAAAATTTTATTGATGGTGATTACAAACCCTATTTAATGAAAACCAGTGATGGTGGAAAAACCTGGAAATTCATTAACGGAAACCTACCAGAGAGAGGAAGTACATACAGCTTTGCTGAAGATCATGTTGATGCAAACTTATTATTTACAGGAACACAGTTTGGTGTATATCTCAGTACAAATGGAGGATCTGAGTGGATTCAATTAAAGAATGGAATTCCTTCCGAGGCAATAATGGATATGGAAATTCAGCGAAGGGAAAATGATTTGGTGGTAGGCACTTTCGGAAGAGGGATTTATATTTTAGATGATTATTCTCCATTGAGAAATTTATCGAAGGACACCTTGCATAAAGAGGCAGTATTATTTCCCGTTAAGGATGCAAAAATGTTCATAGAAGCTGCTCCCCTTGGTTATAGAGGAAAAGCCTTCCAGGGTGAAAGCTACTTTACTACCCCTAATCCATCCCCCGGTGCAGTTTTCACTTACTTTATTAAAAGTGATCCAAAAACACTTAAACAGAAAAGAAGGGATATAGAAAAGGAGAAACAAAAAAAAGGTGAGGACATTGATTATCCATCTTATGATGTATTAAAAAAAGAACAGGATGAACCTGAAACTTATTTACTATTTACAATAGCAGATGAACAGGGCAATGTAATACGGAAATTAAAAGCTACTGCATCAGCAGGGGTAAACAGATTGGTATGGGATTTCCGATATGCTCCATTTAATCCTATTTCTACAGCTCCTCCGGCTGAGGGTGCACCATGGGATGATGGACAATCCGGGTATATGGTGGTTCCAGGTGTTTATAAAGTTTCACTTAGCAAATATGAGAATGGAAAGTTTGCTGACCTTGCGGGCCCGGTATCATTTAACTGTGTCTCCTTAAATAATTCAAGCTTGCCTGCAATAGATAAACCAGCGTTGAACAACTTCAATAAAAAGGTTGCGGAGCTTACCCGTGCGATGGATGGAGCTGATGCATTCAGAAATGACCTCGTTACAAAACTTCCATATCTTAAAAAAGCTGTGCTTGAAGCGTCAAGTGTGCCAACTGAAATTTATAACCAGCTTTTAAAGGTCCAACAAGAATTGGAAGCGATCAATCGCAAGCTGAATGGAGATGCACTAAGGGCAAGGTATGAAGGCGCGAATCCTATCTCTTTAAAAGGCAGGGTTGACGTGATTGCCGGAGCACTTTGGAGCACTACTGCTGCACCAACCTCTACATTTATGCAGAACTATGATATCGCAGCAAACCAGTTTACTGATATTCTTTCATCATTACAACAGACTGCTGAGGAGGTGAAACAGATTGAAAGTACTCTGGAAAAATATGGAGCGCCTTATACACCTGGAAGATTACCTAAATGGACGAAGTAAACTCTTCCAAAAGCTTCATCACCTCTACCCCATCGGCTGCACAACATGGATTTGGGCCTTCATCCAAAAAATACTCCACTACCTTCTCTATCATTGGCTGCTGCACATGCTCTAACGAATCAAAGGAAATTATTTCTGTATCGTCCTTCCTTTGAATAGTAATTTTCGGATCACCAAAAACACTGAATTGTATACTTCCCCCAGATCCTATTATTTCACAAATATCCCTTTCCTGTTCTTCTCCCACATTAAAACACCATAATCCATTGAAAAGAACTCCGCTTTTAAATAAAATATTTCCACCTACAATGTCATCAGCATTGTAGATATGCGCCTGGTTATAAGATATGCCATAGGCACTTGTTATGTCGCCAAAGTAATAGAGCATCAGGTCAAGCTGGTGCGGAGCAAGATCATGAAATAGTCCACCACCTGAAATTGCTTTGTCTACTCTCCACGAAGTTTTAGGAACATCCAATTCTTCTTTTGAAAGTGGTTTTTTAAGAAATTCCATTCTTGCAAATCTTGTTTCTCCAATTGCTTTTTCAGCAAGTAATTGTTTTACTCTATTAAACAATGGTTGCATCCTTCGGTAATGAGCTACCACTAACTTCACACCCATTTTCTCAGCCATCTCCTTCATAGAAACTGCCGATGAATAATCTAAGGCCATAGGCTTCTCAACGTAGACGGGTTTCCCTGCCTTTAAAGCAGCAAGCGTATATTCTTCATGACTGGATGGAGGAGTTGCTACGTATATTGCGTTTATTTCAGGATCATTGATCAGCTTATATGCATCATCGTACCATTTTGGAACATGGTGTCGTTTTGCATAATCTTTTGCTTTTTCACCATCGCGTCGCATAACAGCAATAAGCGAGGAATGGTTAACCTTATTAAAAGCAGGACCGCTTTTCACTTCAGTTACATCCCCACAACCAATGATCCCCCAATTGATCTTTTCCATGAAATGCAATTGAATTGCGAAGTTATTGATTCTTATTTTTTTGCCACTAAGACATTAAGGCACGAAGTTACACGAAGATGGCCTTTGTGTTTCTTTGTGTCTTTGTGTTTTAGTGGCAATTTTTTTATTAGCTTGTATTCCTAAAATATAAATAATGAAGATTATTCTGTTATCTTTTTTATTAGTAATGACTATTTCTACTCGGGCACAAAATGATCTTTTAAGAAATAAGATCAGCCTGGCTGCCGATAAACTGGAGGCAAAAGTGATCGCATGGAGAAGAGATTTTCATGAGCATCCCGAGTTGGGAAACAATGAATTTAGAACAGCCGCAATCATTGCTAAGCATCTTCAATCTTTAGGGATAGAAGTAAAAACCGGGGTTGCACATACTGGTGTAGTTGGTATTTTAAAAGGAGGAAAGCCTGGGCCAGTCGTAGCGTTGCGTGCAGACATGGATGCACTGCCAGTAACCGAAAGAACACCTGTGCCTTTTGCATCTAAGGTAAGAACTCAGTATAATGGCCAGGAAGTTGGCGTTATGCATGCCTGTGGTCATGATTCACATGTTGCTATTTTGATGGGAGTTGCCGAGATTCTTTCTTCTATGAAAAACGAATTACCAGGTACTGTGAAATTTATTTTTCAACCTGCTGAAGAGGGAGTGCCTCATGGAGAAGAAGGAGGAGCAGAAATGATGGTAAAAGAAGGGGTAATGGAAAATCCTAAGGTTGATGCAGTGTTTGGATTACATATCAATTCACAAACTGAAGTAGGTAAGCTTACTTACCGCCCCGGAGGTTTTTACGCCAGCGTGAATGATATGAAGATAATAATTAAAGGGCGCTCTGCTCATGGGGCTTATCCATGGTCCTCAATTGATCCGATTGTCGTCTCTGCTCAGGTAATTAATAATTTACAAACGATTATAAGCCGCAATCTTAATATCTCCGAAAATGCCGGTATTGTTACCATTGGCGCCATAAACGGAGGTAATAGAAGTAATATAATACCAGAGGAGGTTGTTATGTTAGGAACGATCAGGGCGCTTAGTATTGATGATGAAAAAATGCTAATAGAGAGGATAAAACAGGTGGTAAGTAAAACGGCAGAAAGTGCCGGGGCAACTGCTGAGATAATGATCCCTTATAGCTCTCACTACCCAATAACTTTCAATGATCCAACGCTCACCGCCAAAATGTTACCATCCATGCAAAAAACCGCAGGCACTGACAATGTTTTATTGAAGCCTCCGCATACAGGTGCTGAAGATTTTTCTTTTTTCCAACTAAAGGCTCCTGGCATGTATATCAATTTAGGAGGTATGCCTAAAGGTGGCGATCCAAAAACGGCCCCTTCTCACCACACTCCTGATTTCTACATTGATGAAAGTGGTTTTAAACTTGGCATGAAAGCCCTGTCTAATCTTGCGGTAGATTATATGGAAATGAATAAACCCCGGTAATCCTGTAGGGATTAAATATTGGTACGATCCAACTGCAATAATATTTTTTTACAAAACGTATCATCGGGCACTCCCTTAGGTGTCTCAGGACTAGCACCGGCGTCATTTGCCATATCAATAGCAAATTAGGACAAGTCATAACGGTAGCATGCCTATCTCCTATCAATCTCCTTTCAATCTAATACTCATGGTATGCATATTTCATTAATAATTGATAGATAGTCCATAGATATCCCAACTCCGCTATATGAAATCCGGATAATCTATGAAGTAACTAAATAGTACCAGCGAAGTATGTATGAGATGGGTATTAGATCGGTAAAAGATCAGTATTAGATCGATATTAGACTGATTAAACTCCAATTCATGTAAAAACGAAAAGCCAGGTAAGCCCGGCTTTTCATAAATAATATAGGATCTAACTATTTATTCATTTTCATTGTTGTATCCACTTTATTCTGCATTGGTGCTGGCTGTGGCGGCATCATCTTCATCATCTCGCGTGGTTCCATAAACTCCCAATGTTCTACTACCTTGCCATCTTTAAATTTCGAAACCTCTATGGCGCTCATGTCATATTTCGATCCCGCAGGCGTTCCCATATCAGCAGTTGTAGCAGTGCCGGTAAAACGCATCCATTGGAATACATAGTCGTTATCAGCCAATTCCTTTGTCGTTTCCGACTTCATGTCAGTTCCCATGGTATGGATCTTACCCAACATCGCCTTGATACTGTCCAGGCCCTTCAGATCTCCTTTTGGATCAGCATGATCCACTGCATCAGTCGCAATATAGTCTCCCAGTTTACTTACATCTCCTGTTTCAATGGCTTTGTTAACGGCATGTTCAGCATCAAGATTTTTCTGCGTTGTGCTGTCAGTGCCTCCGGATTTGTCATTGCAGGACATACATAAACAGGCTAATCCTGCAGAAATAGTTACAATAAATTGTTTCATAATGTTGATTTTGGTTATAAATGAGGATGCTAAAGTAATTTTTTAGTTTGGAAAAACAAAGTCTCGCTTCGCCCAACAGGGTTGCCACGGAAAACACGGAGAAGCAATTATATTTTTTTCCGTGCCTTCCATGGCAACGGTGGCGGGTGGTAAATGTATGGCAACTGCATACTGTTGCTATATAGTTGCTATGTTGTTACTATAGTGTTGCTGTGCTTAACTCCCCCTTGCACCGCCGGTTTTAATTGGCTTCTTGTTAATGCCAATGGCTTTGCCTGGTTTGCTTATAAATTTTGATCCATGGCCAAAGTTATTCGCATTTTTCTGACCTTGTTTTCCTGATTGCTTATTGTTACTTGTCAATGACATAACTTCAATTTTTATACAAAGGTAAGTTTGTTTGCCTTATGTGAAATAAAGCCTTATATCTTTGAAATATGAAATGGCAAAGTTTCAAGCCCAAGGCTAAAGCCCTGGGTTATTTTCATACCAAAACTATATTAAATGGAACAGCAAACTACTCAACATCCCGATCCATCAAAAATTATGCAGGTTGGTATGGGATTCTGGGCATCTAAAGCATTATTAGTAGCAGTAAGTTTTGATTTATTCTCCTTACTGACCGAGACTTCTAAAACAGGTAAAGAGATCAAAGAAATCCTACAATTAGCTACCAGCGACAGGCACGTGTACGATTGGCTGGATGCATTGGTTTCCCTTGGTTTTTTGAAGCGTGAAGGCTTGCTTGAGAATGCTTCCTACTCAAATAGTCCGGATACGGATACATTTCTTGATGTCAAAAAACCTTCCTATATAGGAGGTATCCTCAAGATGGCTAATAACCGTTTATACATTCATTGGGGTAATCTTGAAGAGGGTCTAAAAACGGGATTAGCACAGAACGAATCAAAGGGTGATCACAACATGCATTTTTTCGAAGACCTGTATAAGACACCAGAAAAATTACATGAATTTATTGATGCCATGTCTGGTATTCAGGGTGGGAATTTTATGACACTGGTTAAAAAATTTGATTTCAGTAAATATAATACCCTGGCAGATATTGGCGGAGCGGATGGGTTCCTCTCTTGTATCATCGCTCTGCACAATCCGGATATTTCATGCACAACATTTGATCTACCCCCGGTGGCACCTTTGGCCGAAGCGAAAATTAGTAAGTTTAATCTGGGAGACAGGGTAAAGGCAGCAGGTGGTGATTTCTTAAAAGATTCACTCCCTTCAGCAGATATAATTACTATGGGTAATATTCTGCATGGTTTAAATGAGGAGACCAAACTCGTGCTGATAAAAAAAGCCTATGATGCATTACCGGAAAATGGGGTTTTAATGGCGATTGAAAATATCATTGATAATGAGAGGAATAAAAACACATTTGGATTATTAATGAGCCTGAATATGTTAATTGAAAATGGAGAGGCCTTCGATTATACAATGCAGGATTTTGAAAGCTGGGTTTTAGCAACAGGGTTTAAAAGAACCGAACTGATTTCACTGGCAGGTCCGGCAAGTGTCGCAATCGCTTATAAAAACTGAATTTGAACCACTGAGACTCCAGACCCAAGGCCGAAGCCCCGGGTTAAGGGTTACCTTTTAGAGTTATTGGTATTAAGCGTAAAGAAACCCTAACTTTAAAACTATAAAATGGTACAAAAGACATATTTTAAGACAAAGGATTATTGTAAAGTAAAATTTATACTTAACCACGAGAATGCTGAAACAGTAGAAATTCTTGGATTAAACAGCGATTGGGAGAACTCAATTGTTATGAGCAAGAAAAAAGATGGTACATTCAGTACAGAAGTTTCGTTACAAAAAGATCTGCAACACGAGTTCAAATACCTGGTAAATCAAACTGAATGGATCAATGATCCAGAAGCTGATGCACAACTTCCAAACGAATATGGTGGAACCAATAGTGTGGTAATTCTATAAGCAAAAGAGCCTTGCTTTGATAAACCCAAGGCTAAAGTAAAGCCTTGGGTTTATCAAAGCAATATCACTTTTACCATCACATCACCTCCTTGAATACTATCAATAATATCTAGTCCTTCTATTATTTTGCCAAAGCATGTATGAACTCCATCCAGGTGTTTTGTGTTCATGCGATTGTGGCAGATGAAAAACTGTGATCCTCCTGTATTTGGACCACGGTGTGCCATTGACATTACTCCACGATCATGCTGCTGTTTAGTACCCTTGGTTTCGCAATCGATGGTATAGCCTGGTCCACCGGTCCCTGTTCCTTTAGGGCAGCCCCCTTGAATCATAAAGTTTGGAATAACACGATGAAAAGTGAGTCCATCATAGAAGCCTTCGGTGATTAATTTTTTGAAATTATTTACCGTTATTGGCGCATCGTCATCATACAATTCAAATTTTAAGACTCCTTTTTTAGTGTGAATTTCGCCTTGTGTAAGTTTTTCGTCCATTAGATAAGTTTAGCCTTTTTATAATAATTTGCTAAAGTAAGAATTAAAGATGTAATGGTTGTTTTCCACAGAAATAGGGGGTGTTGGTAAAAAGTGTCGCTAAAAAGATCGAACAATAACATTATCTTCATATCTTGAGATGATGAATAAAAACGACCCTTTTGTTTAAAAATTCTACCATTTACAAGGCTTTTTCTCCCTTTTTATTAGCTATTCTTTCCTTGGTTGCACCAGGTTCTGGTGCAATTGCTCAATGTCCAACTAATATTGATTTTGAAGACGGAACTTTTACAGGCTGGATATGCTATACTGGTAATGTAACAACGGCGGGCACCCAAAATGTCATTAATCTTAATCCGGTAGCAGGACCTGTACCCAATAGGCATACCATGCTTTCTGCTATTCCTGGCAATGGATTGGATCAATATGGAGAGTTCCCTCAAAATTGCC
Source organism: Chitinophagaceae bacterium (assembly GCA_017882205.1). Classification (GTDB taxonomy): domain Bacteria; phylum Bacteroidota; class Bacteroidia; order Chitinophagales; family Chitinophagaceae; genus Ginsengibacter. Next base: position 739 of record JADGPY010000375.1, on the reverse strand, counting down.
CGAATGGTAGTGGTCACTCTATTAAATTGGGAAATAATTCTGGTGGGGCCCAGGCTGAAGGAGTTTCTTACACTTTCACCATTCCAGCAAATGCCAATCAATTCAGCCTGATATACTATTATGCAGTTGTATTTCAGGATCCCGGGCACGCTTCATATCAACAGCCCAGGCTTGAAATTGAGATAAAAAATTTGACTGATAATACTACGGTTACCTGTTCCTCCTTTGCATTTATTGCCAACAATTCATTACCCGGCTTTTTTTTATCACGATTTCCTGGAGGCAATACACCAGTATGGTGTAAAGACTGGTCGGCAAATTCAATTAAACTTGATGGAAATGGAGGTAAAACGATAAGGCTCTTTTTTAAAACGGCTGATTGTACATTTACTGCCCATTTTGGATACGCTTATATTGATGTCAACTCCGAGTGCAGTAGTTCGTTTGTAGGTGCTTCGTATTGCCCTGATGATACTGCAATTAACGTTAGAGCCCCCTATGGCTACCAGGGTTATACATGGTATAATAATACTTTTACCCAGGTTCTTGGAAACCAACAGATCTTACGTATAAGTCCACCTCCTCCAAACGGAACTACAGTCGCCGTTGAATTAACTCCCTTTAATGGGTATGGTTGCCAGGATACGCTATATGCGCAATTGTTGGATACATTAACAGTTACAGCCAATGCAGGGCCTGATAAGCTGGCATGTGATAATAATCCTGCCCAATTAGGAGT
>JADGPY010000374.1 GCA_017882205.1 Chitinophagaceae bacterium | reverse complement strand
TTTGGGCGCGAGGCGATCCAGGGGCATATCTATTCCCAGATCAAGGGACTAATCGGAAGCGAGGCTGCTATCCAGGTCCAGGAAACGATAAAAAACATTCATTATACCGGGCATAACTTTTTTGCCAGTACGGTATCTATCATTGTCCTTCTCATTGGTGCAACGGGGATTTTTGGGGAAGTTCAGGATTCCTTAAATATGATCTGGGGACTGAGGATCAAGACACGCAAAACCTGGTGGAAACTGATACTCAACCGGATTACGTCTTTTTCAATCATCCTCAGCATAGGGTTCATTATGATGGTTTCTTTATTATTGAATGCTTTGATTGCAGCATTTGGCGGATATCTAAGTCATTATGCTTCTGAATTTAGCGCTGTTCTGATACAGTTGGCTGATAGTGTATTGTCATTTGTAGCTGTTACATTTTTGTTTTCATTAATGTTTAAGATGCTACCCGACGCCAAGATCAGATGGAAGGATGTGCTTGTAGGCGGATTAATTACAGCTATATTTTTTACACTCGGTAAAATGGCAATTGGTTTATATCTCGGTAATAGCAACCTGGGAACAATATATGGGGCTGCGGGATCAGTAATGATCATGATGGTATGGGTTTATTATAGTTCGATGATACTTTACCTGGGGGCAGAATTTACAAAAGTTTACGCAAAATTATACGGAGGTAAAATATTGCCCAATGAATATGCAGTTTGGATTAAAACAGAAGAGCTGCAGGTTGCAAATCCTGTATTAAAAAACAAAGTTTTAGATTAACTTTGCATACCCCTAATAGAATACCCTTGATATGAAAAAAAGAATCCTCATTATTGATGACGATCTTGATATGTGCATGTTGCTTAGTAAATTCCTCGTAAAAAAGGGATATGAAGCGGATGTGGCACATAGTGCCTCAAAAGGGATCGCAAAATTTAATGAATCTTATTATGATATAGTCCTTTGTGATTTTAGATTGGGAGATAGGGATGGTAAGGATGTATTAGTAAAGATAAAAGAACAAAATCCACAAACCATCGTTATCATTATTACCGGGTATTCTGATATTAAAACTGCCGTGGATGTAATAAAATTGGGAGCATTTGATTATATCACAAAGCCATTGATTCCCGACGAGGTGGTAAATGTGATAGAGAAGGCACTTGCAAAGCCGATTACAGAAATTATAACTCCAACAGTTGGACCTATTGCAAAGAATAAAAGATCATACGTTATCTCAGCCAACAAGGAATTCCTGGTTGGGCAGGATGGCGAAACCGCCCAACTGTATAAACAAATTGAAATAGTAGCTTCTACTAATTATAGCATTATTCTTTATGGAGAGAGCGGTACCGGTAAAGAAGTAATTGCGAAAACCATACACGAATCCAGCAATAGGAAGAATATGCCTTTTATTGCAATGGATTGCGGTACCCTTTCAAAAGAACTTGCAGGTAGTGAACTCTTTGGACATGTAAAAGGTGCCTTTACAGGGGCTATAAATGATAAAGAAGGCCATTTTGAACTGGCCAATGGAGGAACATTATTCCTGGATGAGGTAACTAATCTATCATACGAGATCCAGGCTGCATTATTACGCGTAATACAGGAAAGAAAATTCAAACGGGTAGGTGGCACCAAAGAAATGGATGTTGACGTTCGCATCATCGTTGCTTCTAATGAGAATCTCCAGGATGCTTATCGGAAAGGGAAGTTCCGTGAAGATCTATATCATCGTTTCAATGAGTTTTCTATTAACCTGCCTCCCTTAAGAAACCGCAGAGGAGATATACCATTGTTTGCAGATTTCTTTCTTGATAAAACAAATAAGGAATTGGATAAAAACATTGAGGGGTATGATAGTGATGTTATGGAAATGTTTATCCATTATAATTGGCCCGGCAACCTTCGTGAATTTAGAAATGTGGTTCGAAGAGCTGTACTCTTAACCCCTTCCGGAAAGATCAGTTCTAAGGTATTACCCTGGGAAATTACCAATTCTTATATTCATACAGCCACAGGGAATCTTAACCCAGCTGAAGTTATTTCTACGCCACCAAAAGACCTTGACTTAAAAGATGCGGCAGCAAAAGCTGAATATGATACCATAATGAATGTATTAAAGGATGTTAATTTTAACAAGACAAAAGCTGCTGAAATCCTTAAAATAGACAGGAAGACTTTGTATAATAAGATCAAGATTTATCAATCGCTATAGGCATCGTTCTCTGAGAGACTATCGTAACCCAAGGTTAAGGTCTTGGGTTATTTACTTGGCTTTGCCCTGTTGTTTAGGTACAACTTTTGCCCTATACTTTCGTATAATCAAAAAACTCTTTATTTATGACACCTACTAAACCCGGTGAAATGTCCACAGTTACGTCAGTATTGGAAAGACTTCGTATAAAGAAGCGGGATAATGAATTCAGGATGAGTCCTGAAGGTTTCTCAACGGGGAAGGGAAAATTCTATCAGCCCGAAGATTTAAAAATAATTAAGACATACAGGTTTGAAGGTGAATCAGATCCTTCAGATTCCTCAATTATATATTTACTTGAGGCGAATGATGGAATGATCGGCTATTCTATGGATGCATACGGAGTTTACAGTGATCATGATGATGATGGCTACGATGTTTTTATCAGGAAGATTTCTGTGGATGAAAGAGATGAGCAACAGATTTTCCAGGATTGAGTACTATTTACAATAGTTAGCGCGTCGGGATCTATGATTTTATACTAATTTTCTTTAGGTCGGTGATAGCAGGTCCGTTGATCAGTTTTCCTTCATACGTAAATCTTGATCCGTGACAAGGACAGTCAAAAGATTTTTCATCCGCGTTCCATTGTAAAACGCAACCGAGGTGAGAACAGATTGCACTGTAAGCGGAAACTTTTCCTTTATCATCCTTATACACCGCAATTTTTTTCAATCCTTTACTAATAATAGCTCCCTGGCCTGCTTTTAGTTCGGAAGTTGATGAAATGTCTTCCGGAGAAATTAGGTCAACATATTGGGCGGCCATGTTTCCAACTTCATGCAGGTAATCTCCTAATGAATGAAACATTAGCCGGGAAGGGTCGTATAATTTTTCCCATGGATTTTCTTTTTCCAGTATTAGATCTGATATCAGTATTCCCGCAATGGTACAGTGCGTCATTCCATTCCCAGAATCCCCGGTGGCAATGTAAATATTTTTATCTCCCGGATTTCTTCCTATAAATGCCAATGCGTCTATGGGCTCCATTACCTGTCCGCTCCACCTGTATATTTCTTCCCCAATCATAGGAAAATGCTGGCTGGCCCATGCTCTCAGCGCATAGTAACGTTCTTCTTCAGGCAGCAGCTCTCCATCTGCCTGGCCGGTTTTATGATCCTGGCCTCCAACTATAAGCATGTCATTTTGATCATTATAATCATATGTACGAACATAATGATAAGGCATCGCTATCCATCTTGAATCATGGTCACCAGTATCCCACCATAGTGCTGGCTTGAGAGAATCTTTTGGAATCATAACTGCGATCACATAACTCCGATAAGGAAATTGCTTGGTATGCATCGTTACCCAATCGTTGATTGGAGTATTGGTTGTTACTACAATATGATTTGCCTTAACTTCAATATCCTTTATTTTCACCCCATCTTTATTTATTTCTTCCACACGTGATTCCGTAAAGATCTTACCCCCATTTTTTATTATCGCATCTGCAAGTCCCTTTAGATATTTTAACGGATGAAATTGTGCCTGGTCTTTGAACGTAAGAAACGGCCCAATCAGTTCGATTATACCGCTGTTAGTCTTTTCGGATAACGATGTATTCATACCGGCTTCCCTGGTAGCTATAAATTCATCATCAACAGTCTTGCGATTATCGCTGGGGTGAGGAAACAGATATCCATCAACCCTTTTAAAATCACAGTCTATATGTTCAGCAAGCACTGTTTTACTTATGAACTCTATGGCTTCAGTATGACTTTCAGCTGCCAGTTGTGCGACATCTTTTCCATGAATTTTTTGTATTTCAAAATAACGATCGTCTAATGCATTTGTAATATGGGCCGTAGTTCTTCCAGTTTCGCCACTACCGAGATAACCATCCTCTATCACCGCCACTTTTCGACCGGCTTTACTTAGACAATATGCTACAGATAGGCCCGCAAGACCACCACCTACTATAACGATATCTGTTTCCAGATTATTTGAAAGTTTTCCAAATTTCAATGGTAATACAGTATCTACCCACAGGGAAATATTGTGACCTGAAGTAATTACTCCCTCTGGCTTTGAAGTTGCCGATTCCATAAAAACATTTTAAAAAAATTAGCAACAAATATGCCGAACGAAAATGATGGTGTAGTTATTAAAGAATTAGTAAAAAAATAGTGTGGCTATTAAAGATTGGTAGAATAAATTCTTCTTACCTCATCCCTGTATTTTTCCATAATAACTTTACGTTTGAGGCTAAGCTTTGGAGTAAGTTCACCGGTTTCAATTGTCCAGTCATGTGAGAGCAATTCAAACTTTTTGATTTGTTCAACGTGGTTGAAATATTTATTAAAGCTCTCAACAAGGCCCCTGTACATATCAATAACTTCCTCATTCCTGATGATTTTGTCAATTGTAGTGAAAGGAATATTATGGGATTTGCACCAATCTATAAGATAGGGAAAGGAAGGTACTATCAAGGCACCCACATATTTTTGTTCGGCACCTATTACCATTACATTTTCAACAAACATTGATTCTTTTAATTTGTTTTCAACAGGTAATGGAGCAACGTATTTTCCGCCACTTGTTTTGAACATTTCTTTTTTCCGGTCGGTAATCTTTAGAAATTTGTTGTTTACAAGCATTCCAATGTCGCCGGTTTTATACCATCCTTCGGTCATTGATTCAGCAGTAAGATCTTCCCGTTTATAATATCCCATCATTACATTCGGTCCTTTACAGAGTATCTCACCATCATCAGCTATCTTAACCTGCACTCCTTCTATGAGTGGGCCTACAGTTCCAAACATTCTTCCATCTTCATCATACCTGTTAACACTTATCACAGGGGAAGTTTCGGTAAGACCGTATCCTTCCATGATAATTAATTTTGCAGCAGTAAAAATCCTTATGAGCCTTACCTGGCATGCTGCCCCACCTGTAACAATCGACTTAATATTATTTCCAAGGGCTTCTCTCCATTTATTGAAAATCAGCTTATTAGCGATGGCTAATTTAATTCTGTAAATAATTCCCATATTTTGATTGATCTCAAATTTCTCTGCAAGTCCATGTGCCCAAAAAAACAATTGCCTTTTAATGCCGGTCAGTTCATTTCCTTTGCTCATAATCTTGTCATACAGTTTTTCTAAGAGGCGGGGAACGGTAGTGAATAGGTGTGGCCTAATTTCCTTAAGGTTGTCGCTAATCAAATCAAGATTTTCTGCATAATAGATTGCAGTACCCCTAAACAAGTATAAATAAGTAACCATTCGTTCAAAAATATGGTTCAAGGGTAGGAAGCTTAAAGCACGCATCGATTTCCCCGGCGGAAAGCATGGTATGGATGCCATAACATTACTTAGAATATTTTTATGAGACAACATTACTCCTTTTGGGGTACCAGTTGTACCAGAGGTATAGATAATGGTAGCAAGATCTTCGTACCCGATGGTGTCTGCAATATGTTTTACCTTCGAGATCAGGGCTGGTGTAGATAGTGAGGAAATTTCTTTCCAATGTTTAGCGCTTGTCTTAGGTTTAAAAGAATATATATCTTTTAAAAACGGTAACCTTCCTTTAAGGCTATCCACTTTCTGATAAAGTTGCTCATCATATACAAATATCAACTTCACCTCAGCATCATTCAAAACAAATTCAAGCTCAATGAGATTAATGGTTGGATAGATAGGGGTAAGTACCGCGCCTATCTGTTGTACTGCCAGGTCGAGTATGACCCATTCAGAACAGTTTTTTGAAATCACGGCAATCTTATCTCTTCCTTTTTCGGTCATATCACCGGATGTGACCCCAAGACTCAATAATCCAGCACTCAAATCATTTACCATTGAGCCTACTTCCCGGGTCCCCAATTTTTTCCATATTCCGTTTTCTTTATCTGCCAGCATGTCCTGGAGAGGAAAATTTTGCAGCTGGAATTCAATACAATCAAATAATCTTGTCGGTTCTTTCATCTGATTAAAAATTGAAGCAGAATATTATAATGAATTATTTTCTTTCTGCTTTTTCAGTTTTTCATATTCCTTATCTATAAGATTTTGCCTGTTTCCGCCGTACGCTTCCATATATTGGAAAACCAGACCTATTCCCCATCCCAGCATCACCCAAAGAGGCCAGGGCATTTCGCGGTTGTAACCGTGTTTTCCAATGGTGATCCACCAAATTGCCCAAAGAAAAGCATTAATGACAAAATAGGTAACGAGGCCTCGTTGGAAGTTTGCCCTTTTTTTAGCCAGTTTCCATAATTCTTCATCGCGTGGAGTATTCATAAAAAATCAGTTGAAAATTAAATAAGATTTGGTAATTGATACAAATTAGGGAAAACATATAAGGTTTCAAAAACTTTGGAAAAACAGTTTTTAGTTCTAAGGTCTAAGTTCTAAGAACCTGCCGGCCGGCAGGCTTGCCTTTACTTATGCCAATACTGTCCTTTAGGAATTTTAAAGATTTTATTCTTTTGGAATTTGCCGAATTCATTGTATTCCTGGGGGTGAGTAGTAGTCCAATTCTGGTAAGCCTGAAGGTTTTGTACAACTCCGAAGATCCATTGGTTATATGCATCAAATAGCCCTTCCTGTAAAAGTTGGCGGTGGTATTCGAAAAGCCTGAAAGGAAATTTCTTTCCGTATTGTTCGAACCAGTCGAGGATAAAACGTGAGCGGATCATCGTCAGGCTTTCAACGTTAATTCCGTTGCCCGCAATATCCAGTTGTTTATTCATTACCTCTAGATAGGCCTGTTCGAAATTCTCTTTGTCATGTGAATTCTTAAACAAATCCGGGTCACTAAAAAGCTTTTTATAACTTTCCAGCATGATACTTTTCATCTCTGCAGTGCGGGCTGTGAATGTTTCCAGGTTTAAAAATATTTCACCATAAATAATGCTCCATATCTTGTCTTTAGAGAAATAATAATACCTGGCAGCGTTATAATAATTGCCACTAAATTCAGGATCCTTTTCTATTCCACGCTCCCATTGCTTAATGGCAGTTACATCCCCCTGCGTCCAAAGTGTTTCGCCATAATCATTATAGACTCCTCCACTCCCTGGAAATTTTTTAATAGCTTTTTTATATACCTTTTCCGCTTCTTTTATATCATTAAGAGCCCTGTAAATACTACCTGCGATCTGGAAGGTCTGATCATCTGCATCTTCCCTGTCTAAAAGCGGTTTAATAATATCCAGTCCTTTTTCATTTTCTTTTTGCATCAAATAGTCAAGCGCAAGATCTTTGGAGATTTCAAGATTTTGAGGGTCCAGTTGCAATGCCTTTGTAAGCACCAGAGAGGCATTTGCATAATCACCCTGCCGCATGTATGTTTTTGCAGTTTCATGCAATTCATTAGCATCCTGGGTAAAAGCGATAGACGAAATAAAGCAATATAAGCAGGTGATATAAGTTCTAAGTTCTAAGTTCATAGTTCTATAAGTTCAGTTCTAAGTTCCAGGCACTAAGTTATCACTTAGTATTTGATTGAACCTGTTAATCGTTATTGCGCATAAGATGACGGTGCGGTGACTATGAATTAATTAGATGTGTAAGTAGACCATCCCTAAGTTTTGGTTCAAACCATGTACTCTTTGGAGGCATTACCTCTCCGCTGTCTGCAATATCAAACAATTGCCCAATGCTCACAGGGTATAGACTGAAGGCCACTGCATCACCATTATCTACCCTCTTTTCCAGTTCGGCAAGCCCTCTTATACCACCTACAAAATCGATCCGCTTATCGGTTCTCTGATCTGCGATGCCCAGTAATGGCTCCAGAATATTGTTTTGTAGAATGGTGATATCTAAAACACCAATCGGATCGTTGTTAAAGGTATTTTCTTTAACAGCCAGTTGGTACCATTGGTGTTGAAGATACATTCCAAACATATGTATCTCTGATGGAGAGACTGGTTGGTCCTTTTTCTCCACAATGAACTTTTCCCCGATCAGTTTAACCAGGTCCCGGGGCTTTAATCCATTCATATCTTTTATAATGCGGTTGTAATCCAGAATTTGAAGTTGATTAGAAGGGAATAAGGTTGTAAGAAAATACCCGGATGATCTTGAGTCAAAATACTCCCGGGCCTTGGCTGCGGATGCTGCACGATGATGTCCATCGGCAATATAAGTACAGGGAACTTTGTTTTTGAATATAGACGTGATATTGCTTATGATATCGCCATCATTAATAATCCAGATACTATGCCTGATCTTATCATCTGCTACAAAATCATACACTGGGTTTCTTTCTGTTTTCCATTCATTGATGATTACATCTATATCGTCAATATTTTTATAAGCTAAAAATACATTCCCTGTTTGGGCACCGGTTATTTTGATGTGGGTGATTCGGTCTAGCTCTTTGTCAGGTCTTGTATGCTCATGTTTTTTTATCAATCCTTTGTCATAATCTTTTAGCGAGCTGCAACAGACCAGGCCAGTTTGCGTATGTTCTTTACCGTTGCCTACAGGAGGCATAACCAACTGGTAAATATAATAGCATGGCTTATTTTCAAGAAATAGTATTTCCCGGCTAATAAAAGCAACCAGGTTTTCTTTTGCTTTTTCATATACTTCCAGTGCATAGGGAGAAAGAGTTTCAGGAAGATCAATCTCACTTTTAGTTATGTGTAAAAATGAATTGGGATTTCCTTGTGCTTCAATTTTTGCTTCCCGGCTCGAAAGAACATCGTATGGTTTAGAAGCAACCTGCTTTGCATGCTGCGCTCCGGGTCTCAATGCTTTGAATGGAATAATTGTTACCATGTACTATTGGGCGTTAGTCTTAGTGTTTTAAAAGGGCTGTAAATATAGCCAAACTAATCTAAAGCTTATCCTGCTTTTGATGCAAATGAGCTCATTATTTCAACAAGTATCTGAACACTTTCCAATGGGAGCGCATTATAGAGTGATGCCCTGAAGCCACCGGAGGAGCGATGCCCCTTGATGCCTACGATTCCATTCTTAGTGGAAAATTCAAGGAAATTGCTTTCTACCTCTTTGTCTATGGCCGTAAAACAAACATTCATCTTGCTTCGGTCCTCAGTTGCCACGGTTCCACGGAATAACGGGTTGCTATCAATTTCATTATATAACATCTTTGCCTTTGCATTGTTCAGTTTCTCCACTTCAGCAACTCCACCAATTTCTTTCAGCCATCTTAATGTAAGCATACTTACATAGATCGCGAATACCGGAGGGGTATTTAACATGCTGCCTTCTTTTATGTGATTCCTATAATCCATGATGGTAGGAATTGTCCGTTTTACTTTTCCAAGTATATTATTCTTTACAACTACGAGGTTTACACCTGCACAACCAATATTTTTTTGCGCCCCCGCATAGATAAGATCAAATGCATTAAAATCTATTGAACGGCTAAGAATATCACTGCTCATATCAGCAATAAAGGGGATACTTACTGAAGGGATCTTTTGCCATTGAGTTCCATATATAGTATTGTTAGTAGTAATGTGAAAATATTTTGCATCATTAGGTACTGCAAAATCTTTCGGAATAAACGAATAATTGGCCTCTTTAGAACTGCAAACGATGTCAACATTCCCAAAAAGCCTCGCTTCCTTTATAGCTTTTGTGGACCATATGCCAGTATCTGCAAATGCAGCAGTATCTTTTTCATTAAGCAGGTTCATTGGCACCTGCATAAATTGTGTAGATGCACCTCCATGAAGAAATAACACTTCATGCTGGTCATCTAATAGCATTAATTCCTTTACCAGGCTTCTTGCCTCATTCATAACATCTTCGAAGAGGCTGGTACGATGGCCGATCTCAAGGATGGACAAACCGGTATTATTATAATTTTGGATGGCTTCTGCTGCTTGTGCAAAAACTTGTTTAGGAAGGATAGATGGACCTGCGTTAAAATTATGGATCACTTATAAAATTTTCGGACGCAAAAATAGGACTTAGAATGAACAAATGGAGTTTTTGTCTCGCTTCGCTCGACAAGGGTTGCTACGGAAGGCACGTAAAATATTATTTAAGTGAAATTACTCTTCCTGATCTCTCGTCTTTACTTTACCAGTTTTCCATGTTTCATCTAACTTTTTAAACTCTTTCAGGTCGGCTTCAGAGAATTTTTGATTGGTAAGATCTTTAAGATCTGGTTGGCCTGCATTCACCCATGCGGTATACCAGAAGGAGGCCACTGCAAAAATCGCTTGACGCATTCGCCTTTCTACCATCCCATTCAGTTTATTATTAAAGGCAATGGTATAGGCGGATGAATATTGTTTTATCAATACTTTGTTCCGTTGTTCAAAAGCATATTTTTTATCTGCTGGAAATTCCTTCGTCAGCTCGCGATCAAATAACAATACTGAATCAGCCGCTTTACCACTTTCAAGAATCCGGGCCCATATAAATTCGCCGGGATCTTTTATGTATTGCGCTTTGCCAATAAAAAAATTAAATTCTTTATCAGCCAGCAGTTCAGGAATCCGGCTTTCCCAGAATGCATGTATTCCTTTCTGATCTGTCAGTTGCCCATTGTGGTTACTGTTAGTATGTAATGGTACATGGGCATCCGCTATGTAGTGACCAATGTCTGCACTATACCTTAATATTTTTGAAAAGTTTTTTTCCTTAAATGCGTTTGTTAATCTTGCAAGCATCAGCTGTATATGCCAGGGAACTATGCCATTTGCTATTACTGTATCAACCGAATATTTTGCAATAGCATCTCCCCATTTCCTCGGCAATTCATGGTAGGGGTATGTGCCATAATGATCGATATCAATATAATGTTTAGGCCCTTCTGCAGTTACTACATTTTTCCGTTTATCAGGATCTGTTGCATGCTCGGTAAGAAAGACTATATTAGCCTTGTAAAATACAATCATTTCCGGCGGCAACAGGAATACAGCATAATTGTTGATTTTCTTGTGTGCATAAAATCCCCAGCAATAACTTTTAAAATCAATACATAATAATAGCAAGACAAATAAAAGCCGTTTCAACTCTTAATGGTTTATTGGATGAACAAAACAATTAAATTATCACATGATCTCCTACTTCAACTACATCGGTAACTCCGCCACTAACAGCAAATTTCATTGTTTGTGCAGAACTGATATTCGTGATCGGCTTTACTCTCTCCTTTGGTAATACATATACCTGACCGGCTACTGAATATGCCATCGGAACATATACCGCTACATAACCCTGCATCGAAAAGCTGCTCATGTCTTCCTGGGTAATAAATCCTACCCGCCATACATCATTATTTTCAATGTTTGCGAGTACTCCCCTGGTGAATTTTTTCTTATTCCCTGCAAAAGCTTCAAAAAAGTCTTTAATGAATGAATAGAAAAGCTTAATGCCAGGTGTTCTATCCAATAATTTATCAATCAGTGATAAAATTCTACTCATCAGGAAAAACGAGCTGAGATAACCAATCAGGAGCACAAATCCAATAATGATAACAAATCCAATTCCCGGAATATTGATAACGGGCCTGAGGATCCCATCTATCTTATCAAAAACTTCATAAATAGCATATACCGTGATGGTTACGGGAGCAAGGATCAGCAAACCCTGGAGTAAATATTGAATGAATTTTTGGTAGCGTACTGAGTTTGGCATAATGGTCAAAATTTGTACTGTAAAGTTAACTTTTGCATGGGGTAACAATAAAATAATATACCATTCATAAAAAAAAGAATGGAAACTTTGGTAACATTAAAAGTTTCCATAGTTTTGCATCCGTTAAAAATGATTATGGACGTAAAGGACAGAATAAAACAAAAAGCAGAAGAATTATTCAGGCGATTAGGTATTCGTTCTGTGACGATGGATGAAATTGCGAGCCAATTGAGTATTTCAAAAAAAACCATCTATCTATATTATGCAGATAAGGATGAGATCGTGGATGCGGTGATCTCGGATATTATCGACCATAACCAAGAATCGTGTAATCATGACAGGTCAGTGGCTACCAATGCTATTCATGAAGTTTTCCTTACGATGGAGATGATCAAGGAAATGTTCCAGGATATGAATCCTTCTATTCTACATGATCTCGAAAGAAATCATCCCGGCTCATTTCAGAAATTCCTTCACTATAAATACAAATACATCTACCAGGTAATGAAGGATAACCTGGAAAGAGGGATACACGAGGAATTATACCGCAAAGAGTTAAAGATAGATATTATAGCAAAGTTGAGATTGGAGACAATGATGCTTTCTTTTAACCAGGAGGTATTCCCAAAAGCAAAATATAATGTGCTTGATGTTGAGCAACAACTAATAGAACATTATCTATTTGGGATTGCCAGTCTTAAAGGGCATAAACTCATTTTAAAATATCAACAGGAAAGAAAAAAAGTTTAAAGATGGAAAAGAATACGCTGGTAAAATTATCGCTGATACTGCTTTTAACACTGCTTCAATCTCAGGTGATTGCACAGCAGGTGAATTCTTTCTCTGTGCAGCAGGCAGTTAATTATGCCACTAAAAACTCTGCACAGGTAAAGAATGCCCTCCTTGATATAGAAGAACAGCGCCAGACAAATAAAGAAATAACTGCAGGAGCATTTCCCCAAATAAATGGCAATGCTAATATAAATAATTATTTGTCGATACCCACAAGCCTTTTGCCTGCAGAAATAATCGGTGGGCCTCCGGGAACATACATCCCTTTTAAATTCGGGACAAAATACAATGCATCATTTGGAGGCGAGATTCAGCAGCTATTATTTGACGGACAGGTATTTATAGGATTGATGGCGAAAAAAACTGCTCTGCAATTCGCCACCAAAAATGAAGAAGTAAGCCAGGAGTTGATCAAAGCAAATGTTTATAAGATCTATTACCAACTGGTGGTTGGTAAAAAGCAGATTGAAAGTCTTGATGCCAACATTGAGCGTTATCAAAAATTATTACACGATACACGTGAAATATATAAAAACGGCTTTGCTGAAAAACTGGACATTGATAAAGTGGAAGTGCAGTTAAATAACCTGGTAACCGAAAAAATGAAAGCAGAGAACCAAATAGCTGCAGGAAATGCGGGCTTAAAATTTTTACTGAGCATGCCACAGCAAGACCAGCTGATTTTAACTGATACCCTTAACGATGAGGAATTAAAATCCGACATTCTTGATGCAGCTTATAATTACAATGATCGAAAGGAATTACAGGCTATGAACCTGTTTGTAAAACTTGACGAATTCAATATCAAACGATACCAGTTAAGCAAATTGCCCACCCTTACTGGGATGGCCAACTATACAAAAAATGCCCAGCGCACAACATTTGATTTCTTCAAGGGAGGTGAAAGTTGGTTTACCACATCGTATATCGGACTGAAACTCACCGTTCCTATCTTTGATGGAGGTGCCCGCAACGCGCGTATCAGCAAGGCCAGGCTTGATCTTGAGAAGCAAAAGAATAGTATGGATCAATTCAAATTATCAGTAGATAATGATGTGGAAGAGGCCCGGCTAAGAATGAAAAATGCAATTATCACTATGGATAGTCAGAAAAAAAATATTCTATTGGCAGAGCAGGTATATAAAACAACAAAATTAAAGTTTGAACAGGGGCTGGGAAATAACCAGGAGATATACAATGCCCAAACAGAATTAAAAGTTGCTCAGAATAATTATTATAGTTCATTGTACGATGCCATCAATGCTAAGATTGATTATTTAAAAGCCGCGGGAAAATTATAATTGAATTAATCAAAAATCAGAAGACAATGCAAAAGATCAATAGGTTTAGTTTAATAATTGCGATTATGCTGACAGCCGCTTCTTGCGGAACGGCAACAAAGAAGGAAAGAGAAGGAGGACTCACCGATAAGAAAGTGGAACTTGAGAAATTAAAGAATGAAAAGAATAAAACCGATGAAAAAATAAAAGCACTTGAAAGTGAGATCGCAAAGCTGGATACTGGTTTTGGAAAAAATGTCCAGGCAAAGTTAGTGAGCATTTCCCCGGTCAAAGTTCAAAACTTTACTCATTCTATCGATCTTCAGGGAAGAATAGACGCTGATAATATTTCTTATATAACCCCACGTGGCATGGGTGGACAGGTAAAAGCTATTTATGTAAAGAAAGGTGATATGGTACATAAGGGTCAACTGTTATTAAAACTGGATGATGCTGTACAAACACAAAATGTAGTAGCAATAAAGCAGAGTATGGCTTCTGTAAGAACTCAACTTGACTTAGCAA
>JADGPY010000067.1 GCA_017882205.1 Chitinophagaceae bacterium | reverse complement strand
TGATTGGTTTATTGAGCTTTTTCATGATTTAATATTTTTTATGTTGTTGACAAATATTGTTTTTCCACTTTTTTGAAGGACAATTTTAAATGTCTGTTACTCGTCCGAGAACGAGATTTGGTTTTGGATTTTCGATTTGCTTTGCCATGATGGTTTATTTATTAATTGAGTTAATTTGACTTATTTCAAACTGTGCACTATCTCTTTTCATTTCATTGACATAATATTTATTTTAATTATGTTTTATATCTATTCAAATTCGCCTTTATTGCCAATTCTTTTCGGTATGATTCGATTTTTAAAAAAAATTCCTTCCGCATCATGAGGAAAATTGCAAGTAAATCGTTGTTCAAAATATTGGTGAATCGTACTATATCAAATTGTTTTTTCTTTCTATTCACAAACTAAACCTAAGTAATTGGGATCAGAAGAAACTTGGGTTCCCCAAGTTTCTTCCCAGCTTGCATTTCGAGGTTCACCATGTAGTGGGACTGTTGTATCACCACCATGATGCCCTTGAATATGATCCATTCTATCTGTTAGTACCCCCAGTTCTGATTTTCCAGCTAATTCAGGATATTCAGATGCGCTATATAAATGACTAAATTCAAAATCGCTAGGCAATCTACCGGTTTCATCAAAACGATTTACTGCCTCTACTCCATGAGTTTGCTCCAATCTATTTAAGGTATAAATATCAGATTCTGTTAAGCTTCCGCTAGCCCTTCTTTCCCATAGCCCAGCTATTGCATCACGTCTAGCAGCGGCTCTAGCTGATGCTAATAATTCTGATCTTGGTCTTGTTGCCCCACCACTATGCTCACTTGGGGAACCCGAAGATGAACCACTTGAAGAACTACCGGAGGAATTGCCACCGCCACCCCCTGAGGACATCATCATGTGAGTCACTCCAGCACCTGTAAGTATTGGTGTAACTGGAATTGGAATTGGTATCGCCGCTGATGGGACTAATTCAAGAGCAGCTGTACCGCCAGGTCCCATACCTAATTCAAATGTTGGAAGTCTCGGCAAAGTTGGAGGTGGCCCGCCCATTAATCCTCTCGCCCCAAGCGCAGTAGCAAAAAATTCCACTGGTAGTCTTCCGAGCGCTCTTGAACGTTCTCTTTCTGTAGGTGCGTTATTTATTTCATTTACAGTTTGGCTCATTCCATGAACTCCATAAACTGTACCAGCTACCGTTGCAGTTGTTACAACTGTAGCTTCACTAACTCCAGCTGTGGCTGCTACAAAAGCTGTGGCTGCAGCAATTTCAGGTGCAGCCACAATAACAATAGCTACAACAACAACTGTAACAACAACCGCTCCTATAAAGCCCAAAGCTACTTCACCCCAATCATATTTTCCATTAATATCAATTTTCCCAATAGGATTAGCGCTACAATACCCATACAAATTAATTCCTCCTTTAATCCCAATCGGATCAGCACTCAACCATCTTCCCAACCAAGGCAAATAATATCTCGCACTATGGTATTCCAGTCCGGTTTCCTCATCCCGCTCCATGCCTGTGTAGCGGTATCGTTTTGCTGCAGATTTTATGATGCTATTTTTTGCCTGATAAGCCGTTGTGCCAAAGGGGTGATATTCTTCATAAGAAATGACTTTAGCGTTAACTGTTCCATCTAATTCCAGACTTGAAGAACCAAGATGGTTATGTAATTGGTATCTCACCAATCTTTTTTCAGTACCATCATCTATATCATTCCGGGTTTCAATCATTGCAAAACGGTGCCCTTCATCCATTAAGCTCAATGAGATTCGTTCTAATCCGGCATCAGGTCCTGAATGTTTTTTATATAATTCATATCCCGCTACATAAATCCTCTCTTCTTTTTTTGTAGGAGTTGCTCCGGCACCTGCGCTGTTCTCTGTTATTTTACGGATGCGTTGTCCTTTTCCGTCATATTGGTAATAAGTGGTTTCGGCAGTACCGTTTGCAGGATTTACTTTTTGCTGAATGCTTTTTACTAATTCTTCTTTAAAATTCCACCCCATTTCATCTAAATGAGGTAATTCAATCAGGTAACCATGCAATGGGTGATGCTCATATTTAATATAGTTTTGAGGAACTGTAATATCACCTACTATTGTGCTTTTAATACGGTTATTTAATTTCTGGTATTCATAATTTCTTGTCCAGTTATTGCCCCCGGCCAATTGCCGCATTTGTTTGATATTACCCACTTCATCATACTGATAGCTCTGCGTATAATTCCGTACAGCCATCGGGTCTCCGGGATTTATTTCGTGCATAAAAGGCACATCGTTCCAGTTGTCTTTGCTGTTATAAGTAAGTGCAGCATTATTTTCTCTTCCTGTAGCATTTGCAAGGCGATATAATGCATCATAAGTAAATTCGCTAATGGCTTCTATTATGGCATTAGCAAAAAAACTGATTGGAATGGCTTTATCTTCAATAGCTGTGATATTCCCTACCGGATCAAACGTATAGAACAAATTCTGCAATATCTCATTATTTTGCCTTTTACTTTCCAATCTTTTTAAACGAAATGTTTCTTTGTCGTAATAAAATTTAGTAGTTACATCATTGCCATAAATAATTTTATTGCGTTGCCCTTTTTCATTGTAGTCAATGTCTTTTATGTAGGTGGATGTTAAGACAGGATTAAGATGTGCTACAGTTTCTCCATTCAACAGACCGGCTTCATTGTACGATGGTGTAATGATGCTATCATCAGGCGCTGTTTGTTGGGTTATTCTCCCCAGAGCATCGGTTTCGGTAGTAAAAGTAAAACCAATACCAGACTCTAAATCATTTGTTAAATTCGCATCTATCCAGTTGGCAACTGCTTTATAGTCTTTAAAAAGTTTGCGGGTAGTAAATTTTGGCTGTCCTTTAAAATCATAGTCGGGAGTGTCAACCAATCCTCCGATATCAAAGCGTTGAATTACTTTGCCTAAAATATTTTTTGATTGAAGTAATGCCTCATTCGTTCTGCCGGGTAACAAAAGACTTTCTCCGTAAATAATTCTGTCGAAAATATTATTCAGAATTTTATCTCCGGGTTTTCCTACAGTATTTATCACCAAACTTCTTTCAGGTCTGTGAAGTATATCATAGAAATACTGAAACTCATGGTCACGTTCATCCCAGGTGCGAAGCGGGTTACCAAGAATATTGGTGAGCAACCACCTTTGTCCGGAATCCATGCTGATTTGATATACCAGATTGCCCAGCATATCATATTTGTATTGCATAACTGTATTGCCTTTGTTAGCATTTTCAGTTAATTCCCGTGCATCAGTAACCTTACGGAGGTTGCCTTCTATA
>JADGPY010000373.1 GCA_017882205.1 Chitinophagaceae bacterium | reverse complement strand
GGTAGTAAAAAAATATATGTGTTGGAAGTGAATGCCCAGTGTGGTCTTTCAGAGGATGAAAACTTTACCTCAATAGGTGCGATACTGCGACTCTCGAAGCAAAGTTTTTCAAACCTGGTTGTTCAAATTATTGGGGATGCCCTGGAAAGAAAGAAAATTCTACAAACCAAAATGCACTAACTTATTAAGAAAGCTTATGAAGGTATGTGTTCTGCAACCAGATTATTCTACTACAGATGTAGATTATAAGAATTATGACCGTCCAAGGAACCTCTCTTCTTTATTACCTGGAGAAAAGGTAGACCATGTATTTTTGAACAAGCTTACTACCTATAGGCAATTGAAAGAGCTGTCTAAGATGAACTATGATGTGTTTGTGAATTTGTGTGAGGGCTATCTTGAATGGAGTATTCCTTCCATTGATGTACCTTATTATCTTGACCTACTCCAATTACCCTACACAGGCCCGGATACAAGGCTTTATGACCCTTCCAAAGAACTAATGAAATATGTAGCCTTTACGGCAAGGGTAGATGCACCCCCATTTGTGGTTATCAACTCATTGTCAAATATTGAGAAAGCAGTGCATCATTTAACTTTCCCATTGTTTGTTAAGCCGGCAAAGGCAGGAGACAGTTTAGGAATAGATGAAGAATCGTTGGTTTTGAATGTTCAGGAGTTACAAAATAAGGCGGAAAAATTATTCAAAGAATATGATGATCTCTTGGTGGAAGAATACATCGAAGGGCGTGAATTTACCATCCTGGTTGCAGCGAACGCAGGAAATAAGGAATGCACAGTATATAAGCCTATAGAATACATTTTCCCTGGAAACAATCATTTTAAAACATATGCATTAAAAACAAAGGAGTTGCATCCGGACGCAAATGTACCATGTAGTGATCCTGTTTTGGAAGAGGGCTTAAAACTTGCATCTGCTGCTATTTTCAATGCCCTTGAAGGGGTTGGTTACGCACGTCTTGATTTTCGGGTAGATAAGAATGGTAGATTATTTTTCCTGGAAATAAATTTTACCTGTTCTGTTTTTTATGTTGATGGTTATGAAGGATCAGCAGACTATATCTTAAAAAATGACCCGGAAGGTGCCAGTGGTTTTCTAAGAAAAATAATTGCCGAAGGGATAAGTCGTCACCAGCAAAAATACAAGCCCTATAAAGTGCAGGGCAATGCATTGTCTGGCTTTGGATTGTATTCTACAAGAACTATTGCCGCAGGCTCACTGATTTTTCAGGGAGAAGGCATGGCCCAACGAATTATTACACGGCGTTATGTACAAAATAACTGGTCTGCTGAGGAACAGGAAGTTTTCCGCCGATATGCTTATCCGCTTAGCAGGGAAGTATTTTTATTGTGGGATAAGGATCCGCTGAATTGGTTACCACAGAATCATTCATGCGATCCAAATACCTTTTATGATGGGCTGGATGTGTATGTTTCAAAAAATATTGAAGAAGGTATAGAACTAACCCTGGATTACAGTACATTCCTTAATGAAGAAATGGAACCTTTTGAATGTCATTGTGGAGCAAGAAATTGCAGGCAATGGATCAAGGGTGAAAAAAACAATTCTATAACTTTTAGGGAGGAAGAAAAAGGAGAAGTTCAGTAATTAGTTAAACTGTTCAACATCTGGCTTAGATTCATCAGCCAAAGGCACTTTGCCCCTGTTATTGCGTATGATGCGGGAGTATAATGAAATTTCCCGGTCAAACAGGAAGCGAAAGAAAAGTTGTGTCCAGGAAGAATGAGATACCAGTGAGTCGTAATAAGAAGAGGCACCCTTTTTTATCTGTGGAAGCTTATTCCAGGGAACAGATGGAAAATCATGATGTTCATTATGGTATCCTACATTCAAAGCAAGTTTGTTTAGGGGCCCATAATAACTATAGGTTTCCTGGTTTTCATGAACAACATAATGCTCCTGGATCCAACGAGCACCGAGGGGATGCAATCCTACTGAAAAGAAAAAGCTAAACGTTAAATAGGCTATCGACTTAGTCCCTAAAAAATACCAAATGCAAGAAACAAAAACTATTTGAACTCCCCAGTTCAAAGCCACCCATTTATCAAATGGCTTGATCTCTTTCAGACGGGCAAGCCTGAATAACTGGAAAAATGGATAGAATAATAACCAAATTGCCTTGCCAATGAAAGAATTATTGATCAGCTTAGCCTCCCATTTATTAGGCAGATCTCCATCCAATTCAGGTATACCCTGGAAGGAATGATGCTTAATATGGTATCGTGCAAAGGATACCGAGCTTGGAAACAGTTGAGGGATGTTGGCGAATATGCCTGCGAACACATTAGCGTTTTTATTTTTGAAGAGTAATTTGTGCGCACATTCATGTATCAGGACAAACAATGCATGATCTGCAAATGCTCCAAACAGGTAGGCCACTAAAATGATCAGCCACCATGCCTGATTTGAAAGCAAATAGGCTGCACCAATTTGTATTACTACTACAGCAATTATTATCCAGAAGGTGTGAGGGTTTTTCCCAATAAGCTTACGTATCTCAGGATTTGCCTTTAGAATCTCTTTTGTCCTTAACCTATGAGGCTCAGGGTTGGAGAGGAAAATAAATTCATTTCTTTTCATAAAGAGTATCTGAGATTGTCGGTAAAAATACGCCTATCTGTTGAAAAAGAAGGCGACTATTTTTTACCCAAACTTTTTACCCAGGAATCGTATTTATTCAGGATAGATTGTGGATTATAGGTGTACCAACCATACCCATCACGCCTTTCTCTTTCTACCTCAGCAAGGGAATAAACGACTTTACTATCACGATTACAAAAGAGTGGACGATGTGTCTTCAATTCATAATAGCGGGTCCAGATAGGAGGTGCTGAAGAATCAGTCACAACAACCCGGTCTGTATGCGAGGTGCGGAAGGGAAATTTTGTAAGAGGGGCCTCTATTGTTTTTACACGTATCCCATAGATTTTCGACTCCTGGAACCAATTCACTGCACTTTTGATGGAATTGATGATATCCTCGCCGGGATGATTAATGCTCATGAGAAACTTTAATATTTCACTACTTTCTCCATTACAAATGGAAGGAGGTTCGAACTTTCTGGCCCATGCAGGGGCAAGGTTCTCATCATATTGCTGGCACCATGCTGTTAATTTCCCATTATCAAGTATCTGTGTTTTTAGAATACATTTTATTCCCTTATCATAAGAGATTTTCAATTTCTCCAAAAGTTTATTATCCACATAAGCATACTCTTTCTTTCGATCAGTGATATCTTTAAGCAAATCCATTATTCCAGTCATAGCATCATCATTATAAGTGACGTATCTGCTATAATCATTTCTTAGTGGAAAGTACTGTGGCCATCCTCCATTTCCATATTGGGATGCGAGAATGAAATTCAGACCTTGAATGCAGGCAGTTTTATACTTTTCAATCTTTGTTTCTTTATAAATTTTTGAAAGGCAAGCGATATGGCTATAAGTTGTGCCGTTATCGAATGTTGTTTTTTGCTCATTCTTTGCTTCTATTAATTTCTTTTTCTGGTCATCTGTCAGAATAGCCAGCATATCATAATTTTTTGGCCATCCTCCATTGTCTTTTTGGTAGAGCAGAATATTATCAGCTATTTCGATGACCTGTGATGGATTATATCTTGGTTGATTCGGTTTTGCATTTACGATGTTTTCCTTGTCGAATATATCATACCAATGATGCTGGCTATCCTGGAAAGGCTTCGTATCAACGGGGGAATAAGTACCACTGTTTTGACAAAAGGAAGGAGCCTGTAATAGGAGAAAAAACAGGGTTACTGCAATTTTTGCAAAATGCATTGAATTATTTGAATGGATCAACATAAAATAATTGATTAGTTAAGGTACTATTTATTTGGGATTGGCACTAAAGGCGGTTATGGAATTTTTGTGGAGAATGGCAATAATACCCCATTAGCTCCTTTTATGAGAAATAAAGAATCATTGATTGATGAATCTCTTGATTTTATCCTGATATCTGCATGATAATATATTTCTGAAGTATCCGCTACTGTTTTTTCAAGATTTATTGTAAGCTTTACCAGTTCATGACCATTTCTGATCTCTTTCAATTTTATTTCCCTTATAATGGTATCTTCTTTTTTTTCTGAACGGCAGCTAATCAAAAAAATGATAAGCAGGTATGGCAGGTATTTCATTTATTTTAATTTATAACTGATTAGCGAAACAAAGTTATGCTATTTAGCATAGAACTTCTTTAGACGCTAATTATATTAAATACCTGCATGCAAACTCTATTTATATTGATAGGAAATCGTACCCAACAGCCGTTTCTCTTTCGAAAGGCAGGTTTCAGTTTCCCGTAAACGTTGATCATTGTAGGTGTATTTCCAGATAAAGTAATTGCTGGTGCCCTCTTCTGTGCTGACCATTGATTTTATCTGCCCGGCAGAATTATATTCGAACATATAGTCCGGCAAAAGACGCCTGGCTATTTCATTATAATGTACCACATCCGTAAGGTGGTTTTTATCATCATAGTAATAAAAATATTTTTTAGCTATATTTCCCTTCAATACTTCCTGTTCCTCTGTCACATTACCTTTTTCGTCTGATATGAAATTAACCGTAGAAAAATCCGCGTTATTTTTTTTCCTGATCATTTTATCAGGCTTGCCATTGGCATTGTAAAAATATTGACGGGTTTCAGTAATTCCTCCTATTAAATCGTCATCTGCTTTGGTAATATTGGTAATGGTTTTCAGCCTTCCTTTTTCATCATAAGTATATTCTGAAACACTTGATGATGTGCTTGTACTATCAACTGTTCTTGTGATCTGTCCTTTAGGATTATAAAAAGAAACAAGTAAGGATTGACCCGAAATGTATGAGTTTGATGCCATTTCTGATTGGGTATAATTTTTATCTATTCTCTTCTCACAAAAAAAACCTTCACTTGGTTGGCCGTCATCCTCAAAGCTTTTTACCATAATAGTTTTGATATTCTCATTTTTCAATATCAAAAACTCTTTCACCAGTAGCTGGTTATTCCAGATATCTTTATAAAAATATTGCGCAAATACTATGTTGGTAAAACAAGAAATAAAAAGAAGCCCAAAAAATAGTAGAAATCTGTTATACATGTTATCGGCGTAAATGCATTTGAACGGTGTAAATTATGGCAATATAGAGAGCAAGCAGATTTTCTTTATTAGTTTTAACCAGATTTTAGATAAAAAACCTTCCATTGTCACATCCTCCCCAGAGAAAAGAAAAGAAATGTCTGAATTGCGGAGCCGAGGTAATCGGGAAATATTGCCATGAATGCGGCCAGGAAAATGTAGAGCCAAAAGTAACCATCTGGCATTTGCTGCATCATTTTTTCAGCGATCTCACTCATTTTGATGGTAAACTATGGCATACCGCCAGGTATCTTATTCTAAAACCAGGGTTCCTTTCACGTGAGTATCGTAATGGGCGCAGGGCGAGGTATGTAAACCCTGTTAGCTTCTATTTCTTTACTTCGGCAATATTCTTCCTTATATTTTCTTCTATGTTTGACCTTAATCAACTCACTGCTGATAAAGGAATGAGCCAGGAAGAAATAAATAAATTAGACCCCCTGGCAGTCCAGCAAATGGGGCATCAATATGCTCCGGGTAGAAACTTAAACAGGGAACAATTAAAGTTATTTATTGATAGTGTAAGCAACGTTAAAAACAGGAGTATCCATGTTAGATTCTCCAAAACTTATAAATCGCGTGCAGCGTATGATTCAGCATTACAAAGCGGTAAAGAAAAGCATAATTGGATTCAGAGGCAG
>JADGPY010000372.1 GCA_017882205.1 Chitinophagaceae bacterium | reverse complement strand
TATAACTTCAGCTTCTACAGTAATGAAAACCAGGAACCGGCGCACATCCATATTAATAAAGGAAATGCGAGCGCTAAATATTGGCTGGAGCCTAAAGCTGTTGAAGTTTATTCATACGGATTCAAACTAAAAGAACGTAGAGACATCAAAAACCTGATAAAAGAACATTATAATTTTTTAATGGAGAAATGGTATGAATACTTCACCTAAGAACCATATAGAAAAAATAGTGAATAAAAGATCACCTGATCCTTTTGACCGCCTGATCTTTGAGAAAGGATTACGGGCAAAACAGGTGATAGCAGATAAAAAATTAAATACCTTGGTAGTGCTGCTAAATAATGCTATGGTGGTAAAAGTTCCCTTAAACAATTTTTCCCGCTTGAAAAAAGCTACCCAAAAGCAACTTAATAACTGGGAATTAATTGGTGGGGGTATTGGAATACGGTGGGATGAACTAGATGAAGATGTATCCATTAAGGGACTCATCAAAGATTCTGCGATCAGTTCCGTGTTACATCAGTTACAGGGCAAAAAGGGGCAGGAATTGGTAGTAGTTTAATATTTCATCAGGTTATGGGCTTGGGTAATGTGTTTTTTAAAGTAAGTTACATCTCTAAGATCTCCGCGTTTTGGGGTTAAACCTCCTATATAACTGAAAATTATAGTACGAGTTTATTCTTAGAACTAATTTACCTTCATTTTACACCTTACAACAGCAGTTGTTTTTACTAAAATGCACATTGGCAAACCATTCTTACCGAATTTTGATACGATGCCCAAGAATAATTCAGAAAGTTTTGTCGCTCAAAATAAGATGACTTTATTTTGTTTGTTATAGAGCAGGGGTATATCTTTGAATCAATCGGAATATACTTATATCAATGATGTTTTACTCTTCCATAATGTATATGTGCGGCATTTGCAAATCTTGCTGTTGTTGTTGCTAAACGCCTGGCAATACTATCCGAACCTCTACGATTCCCAACTTACTTATTAATTGTTTACGCCCGAACGGCAAAATAGATTCAAAATGTCCATGTTAAAAGATACCATATCACAGTTAGTTAAGAAATCAAATTCCTCAACTATTGAAGGTTTTTTATCATACCTCGCTAATGAATTTCCGGGAGAAGTTACTTTTTCAACCAGCTTTAGCTATGAAGACCAGGTGATAACACATATCATTTTATCCAATCATCTTCCCATCAGCATTTTTACTTTAGATACTGGACGACTATTTTCAGAAACGTATACTGTATGGAATAGCACAAATGAAAAATACGACACCCATGTCAAAGGATATTTTCCTGACAAAGATTTGTTAGAAAAGTTTGTTGCCGAAAAAGGTCCTGATTCCTTTTATAAATCTGTAGAGAACCGCAAAGAGTGTTGCTATATCCGTAAAGTTGATCCCTTAAAAAGAGCACTGAAAGATCAATCAGTATGGATCACAGGACTACGTGCAGAGCACTCGCCTTCCCGGCATTTAATACCCAAGGTTGAATGGGATGAAACAAACGGGATCATCAAATATCATCCTATACTTAATTGGTCGGGCACAGAAATTGCAGATTACATACACCTGCATAATATTCCATACAATGCACTACATGAGCAAGGATTTGTAAGCATAGGCTGCGCTCCTTGTACCCGTGCAATTGAACCGGGGGAGGATTTCCGTGCTGGTCGCTGGTGGTGGGAAGAAAGCAATAAAAAAGAATGTGGTCTGCATGCACATCCACAAGACCCCAAGACTTCAGCCTTAGGTGATGAGGCAAAACTTTAAAAAATGTTAGAATGAGTAAATATCATTTGGATTACTTAGAACAATTAGAATCAGAAGCCATTCACATAATGCGTGAAGTGGCTGGGCAGTTTGAACGCCCGGCCCTGTTATTCTCAGGTGGAAAAGATTCTATTACTCTTGTACACCTGGCACTGAAAGCTTTTCGCCCGGGCAAATTTCCATTCCCTCTTGTACATATTGATACAGGACACAATTTTCCTGAAGCTTTAGATTTCCGCGATAGCCTGGTTGCTGAATTAGGTGAAAAATTGATAGTTCGAAAAGTAGAAGATACGATCATTGAAAAAAACCTGACAGAGCAAAAGGGAAAGTTTGCCAGCAGAAACGCCTTACAAACATATACCCTATTGGATATCATCGAAGAGTTCAGGTTTGATGCACTTATTGGCGGTGGGAGAAGAGATGAAGAGAAAGCAAGAGCTAAAGAAAGAATCTTTTCTGTGCGTGATGAATTCGGGCAATGGAATCCAAAGCTACAACGACCTGAACTCTGGAATATTTACAATGGCAAAATTCATAAAGGAGAAAATGTACGCGCGTTTCCTATTAGCAACTGGACTGAATTAGACGTATGGAATTATATACGCAGAGAAAAAATTGATTTGCCTTCCATTTACTTTTCTCATGAAAGAGAAGTACTGGAACACAATGGTCAATTGATTGCGGTGTCACCATATATGTTGCTTGAACCAACAGACATAATTCTTACAAAAAATGTTCGCTACAGAACAGTTGGCGACATGACCTGTACTGCGGCCGTTGAATCCTGGGCTACTGATATTGACGATGTTATTAATGAGATCACAGCAACTAAGACAAGTGAAAGAGGTGAAACCAGGATTGATGATAAAGTATCGGAAGCTGCCATGGAAGATAGGAAGAAAAGTGGATACTTCTAAAGGAGGCAAGATATTCAATGGGCAAGAGGCAATAATCAATAATTAATAATTAATCAATAATACATGGACATCTTAAGATTGATAACAGCAGGAAGTGTAGATGATGGAAAGAGCACATTGATCGGGCGTTTATTATATGATAGTAAATCTATTTTAATTGACCAATTAGAAGCTATTGAAAAACAAAGCAAGAATAAACTGGACGGAGAAATTGATCTTGCACTCTTAACTGACGGCCTTCGTGCAGAGAGAGAGCAGGGAATTACGATTGATGTAGCGTATAAATACTTCTCGACTCCAAAACGAAAATTTATAATTGCTGATGCACCCGGGCATATTCAATATACCCGGAACATGGTTACCGGGGCTTCTAATTCTGAGTTAGCAATAATTCTTGTTGATGCAAGGAATGGGGTTGTTGAACAAACACGTCGTCATTCTATCATTGTTTCTTTAATGAATATAAAACATATAGTTGTTGCCATTAACAAAATGGACCTTGTAAATTATTCTGAAGATGTATATAACAATATAATAATTGACTATGAAAAAGTTGCCGATTCCCTGGACTTAAAAGAGGTAAAATATATCCCCATCAGTGCATTAAATGGCGATAACATAGTTGATAGATCTGAAAATCTTAGATGGTATGAAGGAAATTCATTATTGAACCATTTAGAAAATGTGGTGCTTGATTCTGATATCAATTTGACAGATGCAAGATTCCCTGTTCAATATGTAATTCGTCCACAGGCGGCTGAATTGCACGATTACAGGGGTTATGCAGGCAAGGTAATTAGCGGGATTTATAAAGTTGGTGATAAGGTTGTAGTTGAACCTTCAGGAATTGAAACTTCAATAAGGGCACTGGAGGTTGGAGGAAAAAATGTTGACGAAACATTTGCCCTGCAAAGTATTGTAATGCACCTCGAAGATGATATTGATATTAGCCGCGGAGATATGATCGTTCATCGCGATAATAAGCCAACCACTTCACAGGAATTTGAAGTATTGATCTGTTGGATGGGCAATGTGCCATTCTCAAAAGGGAAAAGGTATTTTTTTCAAATAAATAGCCAGGTGGTAAGAAGTGTAGTAAAAGAGATTCAATACAAATTAGACGTAAACACATTAGAAAAACATTATTCCCCGGCGAAAGCAGAATTGAATGATATCATCAAAGCAACTATCAGAACCGCATCACCTGTTGCATATGATTCTTACAATAAATTAAGAGAAAATGGTGGAGCTATTTTGATTGATGAAACGAGTTGCGTTACAGTAGGCGCCTGCATGATACAGTAAAAAAAACTGAAAAAAGAAAC
>JADGPY010000066.1 GCA_017882205.1 Chitinophagaceae bacterium | reverse complement strand
GTAGACCTGAGCCAGCAACAAATAGATGGCAGGATAGGTGAAATTCGGAATTCGCTACCTCCAGACGTGAATATTTCAGTTCAAAAAATGAACCCCTCTATCCTGCCGGTGATGGGTTATTCATTAGAAACACATTCTTTATCCCCTATTGAATTAAAACAACTGGCAACCTATATCGTAAAGCCCTTTCTTTCACAGGTAGATGGAGTTTCTGAAGTGCGAATCATTGGTGGAAAGAGTAAA
Source organism: Chitinophagaceae bacterium (assembly GCA_017882205.1). Taxonomy (GTDB): domain Bacteria; phylum Bacteroidota; class Bacteroidia; order Chitinophagales; family Chitinophagaceae; genus Ginsengibacter. The sequence continues at coordinate 2,525 of JADGPY010000066.1, read as the reverse complement.
GAATACTGGCTGCAACTGGATATTCAAAAAATGAGTACCCTTTCGATTACCCCGGAAATCATTACAAATGCACTTAACCAAACCAACTTTGTAAAATCCAATGGTTATCTCGCAGATTACCGCTTTTTATATCTTACGGTAACTGATGCATCTGTTCAGTCAATTGACCACCTGGAAAAAATTGTACTGAATACTTCCGGCCGCAGGAAAGTTCAAATCAAGGATATTGCTGAAGTGCAGATAAAGGAAGCAGTTGAGTTCACTAAGATAAATGCAAATGGAAAGGAAGGACTACTTATTGCCGTAGTTAAACAACCGAACAGCAACCTGGTTTCGATTACTGATCTTATGAAAACAAAGATTGTGGAATTGCAAAAGATACTCCCTAAAGGAGTAAGCATTAATCCTTATTATGTTCAGGGTGATTTTGTGAATGATTCTGTTAGAAGTGTAACAGATAGCCTTTGGATGGGTCTTGTTCTTGCTATCATCGTAGCCATTATTTTTTTACGCTCATTGAAGGCAAGTCTAACTATCCTTGTTACCATTCCGGTTACTCTTTGTTTGACTCTGATAATTTTATACGCGATCAACTACACATTAAATATTATGACCCTGGGTGCTATTGCAGCAGCCATAGGGCTTATAATTGATGATGCCATTGTTGTGGTTGAACAGATTCACCGATCTCATGAGGAGCACCCGGATGAACCGTACACCATCATCGTACAGAAGGCCATTCATTACCTTTTTCCTGCAATGGTTGGCTCATCTATCAGTACCATAGTGATCTTTATACCTTTTTTAATGATGAGTGGTGTTGCCGGTGCCTATTTTAAAGTGATGACAAATACAATGATCATCACTTTGATCTGTTCATTCTTTATAACCTGGATTTGTTTACCAGTGGTTTACCTGATATTTTCAAAACGCAAAAAAGAAAAGAGCGCTAACACGGATGAAAAAGAAGTTCATGAAGTAAAGAAACAAAAGTGGGTGTCATTTTTTATTCTTCGTCCTTATATCAGCTTTATAATTATAGGTGGATTGATCGTGTTGATTGCTTTGATCCTGCCGCGATTACAAACCGGCTTTCTTCCCGAGATGGATGAAGGTAGTATAGTATTGGATTATAATTCACCTGATGGAACATCACTTGATGAAACAGACAAGGTATTAAGAGAGGTAGAAAAGATAATAGTTGCGGTTCCTGAAGTGGCAGCGTATTCGCGAAGAACCGGCACACAGATGGGATTCTTCATTACAGAACCGAACAGAGGTGATTACCTCATTCAATTAAAATCTAAAAGGAAGCGCACCACAGAAGAGGTTATTGCAGACATTCGTGATCAAATAGAAACTTCACAACCAGCCCTTCGTATAGATTTCGGCCAGGTAATCAATGACATGTTGGGTGATTTAATGACATCTGTACAGCCTGTGGAAATAAAGATATTTGGAGATGATCCCAAAAAATTACAGGAGCTGTCAAAACAAGTAGCCAGACTTGTTGAAAAAATAAAAGGTGCTGCGGATGTTTTTAACGGGATCGTAATAACGGGTCCATCGATTAGTATCTTACCAGATTATGGACGATTGGCACAATATGGTATTTCAGCATCAAACCTTCAATATCAGTTACAAACATCCCAGGAAGGCAATATTATAGGGAATATTTTTGAAAAAGAACAACAATTTCCTGTAAGACTTATCTATCCGGGAAGCAGAACGCTTAGTCTTGATGGAATAAGAAATTTAAAGGTTTTTCTTCCAAATGGACAATTAAAACCACTTAGTGAGTTAGCAACTATCCAGGTTAATGAAGGGGATGCAGAAATAAATCGCGAGAATCTTCAATCTATGGGAGTGGTGTCTGCAAGGCTTGAAAACCGTGATCTCGGAAGTGTTATGAGAGATGTGAAAGCTACAATTACTGCTCACATGAATCTGCCAACCGGCTACCATGTAGAATATGGAGGGGCCTATGCTGAACAACAAAAATCGTTTAAGGAATTATTACTCATCCTCATAACATCCAGCCTGCTTGTTTTTTGTGTGATACTTTTTTTATTCAGGCAAGTGAAAGCTGCATTTCTGATACTTATTATTGGAGTATTAGGTATTTCCGGAAGCTATCTTGGCTTATATCTTACAGGCACGGCATTAAATGTAGGCAGTTATACCGGTTTGATCATGATTGTAGGTATCATAGGTGAAAATGCCATTTTTACTTTTCTTCAATTTAAAGAATCGTTGAGAACTCAATCAATTGACGACTCGATAATTTATTCTATCTCTACCAGGCTACGTCCAAAGCTTATGACTGCTCTTGGTGCGATCATTGCACTTATGCCCCTCGCATTGGGTATAGGTACTGGAGCACAGCTTCATCAGCCACTGGCCATTGCCGTTATTGGAGGCTTTCTTATGGCAATGCCACTATTACTGATCGTTTTGCCTTCAATGTTAAGGCTCTTGTATAAAAACGAAACCTATGCTCAAATATTCGAAAGGCATCATCACCC
>JADGPY010000065.1 GCA_017882205.1 Chitinophagaceae bacterium | reverse complement strand
TGGTAAGACTTGGGATTTGTCTAATAGCTGCTTCCAATGGTTTAGTTACAGTGATCATCATTTTACTTACAGGCTGCAGGCCTGCATCTGCAATGATCTTGATCTTCGGAAAAGTGATCTCTGGAAAAAGTGAGGTTTGTAACTTACTATAAGCAAACAACCCACACATCAGGATCATTACAAGAACGACCGTTAGTGGGTTTTTATATTTGAGGAAGAAATTGTTCAATGTTACAAGTTTAATTTGATTATCACCACTTTGGCAGTATCACCAAGACCATAATTGCCAGTTAGTAAGATCCTATCAGCAGGATTAAAGTTGGGAGAAACGATCTCTACTTTATCAGTAGTTTCAATACCTTTTTTTACCGGCACTTTTACGGCAGTACTGTCATTAATCATTTTCATCACCCAAAAAGAGTTTTGGGTTTCATTGGCGAGAACTGCAGCTTTTGGCAAAGCTGTTGCAGCGGCTTTAGCCATTTTGACGATCTTAACTTTAGCCACCAGGTTTTGAGGGATTGAATGAGTAGTGGTTGCCCTTATCACCATTCCCTGGGTTTGTGAAACTGAATCCATGATCGGCATTCCTTCCTGAATAACACCATACATTTTTTCACCATCCGGCAAAGTGATTTCTACCGTTCTGTTATTAGAGACATATGATTTTAATTCATATGGAAGGTCGAGTAAAAAAACAAAACTGTTCATGTTGCTGATCACTGCCAGTTGTTCATTGTCCTGCACATAGTCTCCCAATTGGTGATCCAGTTCGGTGATATATCCATGATTATTGGCATGTATCGAGTTGACACCTGAGAAGTGAAAACTTGGATCAAGCTTATTGATTGTATTACCAAGACTTGTTGCTTCCTTGGTCTTTACTGTAAACAAAATCTGGCCATTGTTTACATAACTGTATAATTTTATGTTGGAAGCAGTGATGTATCCGGTTGCATTCGACTTTACGGTACTCTTTTGGAGGTATGTTGAAGTAGCGTTCAACATCACAAATTCCTCCATGGGGTCATAACTAACGGAAGTGGTTGTAACGGGTACACGAACTTCAGGAGGTTCGGCCGCCGCCGTTTCAGATTGTTTACTCTTGCAGGAAAAAATAAAAACAATAAATCCTATAAGAAATAATAACCTGTATTTATAATTTTTGCGCATAATAGTTATTTGTTCCAATAATTGATCTGGTTTATGATCTGTAGCCTTGAAACCTCATTTTGAACGATAAGATTTTTAGCAGTGATATAATTATTGATTGCCAGGATGTAGTCTGTGAGCCTAATGTCGCCCGTGGCCAGTAATTTTCCATTTGCCTCTATCAATGTTTCAATATAGTTTATTTGTTTGTTTATGAGTCCTAACAGACCTTCTATTGCAGCAAGTTGCTGCCTCAACTGTGCTATCTGTTGATTGTATTGCCTGGCAAAGAACTCCTTATTTCTGACCCTCGTTCGTTCGGCAATATCGATCTTTATATGCTGAAGTTTTCGTTGTCCTCCATCAAAAATAGGCACCTGGAAATTTACGCCAAAACTGTATCCAAAGTGCTTATAAGGTTGAAGCGCCGGTAAGCTTGATAGAATGCCCGCGTCTGCAAATAAGTTGATTTTTGGTTTGTATCCGAGGTTAATTAAAGTTCGCGCATTAGCCAACCGTAAGCTGTCAATTTTATACTTCAGGAAAAAAGCAGAACTGTCAATATTTTCTGGAAAATAGATGTTCATAGAAGGTTCCTCAAGCTGGGAAACAGTAGTATCAAATATTCCTGAGAGGTAATTCAGTGTAGCGTAATCATTCTTATACTGCACATCCAGTTGTTGAAGTGTCAGATTCTGCTGCTGGTAAGTGACAAGGAAGGAAAGGTAATCTACCTGGCGATACACATTGTTCTGAGTTAACCTTTTGAGTAATCCCTCCTCGCTTAACAACAGTTTCAGTAACTCCTTATTAAAGTCAATCTGCAATTGATCTCCATAGGTTGTTATATACTGGGTAGTGATGGATTTTCTAAGATCTTTTTCAGATATCCTGGCCGCAACTCTTATAGAGTCGGTAGTTAATTGCAGTGAATGAAATTGTGTAGACAATAATTTGCCTGGGAACAAATTTTTAGAGATGGTAGCTATCGCCTGCAATTGACCTCCATTAGTAAGTACCTGGTCGTATCCCCAACCATTTGTTACTTGTGGTTTATACGAATTGCCACTTCCATTAATTTGGGGCATAATACTAGCACGCAAAATCTGGCTATCAATTCTTGCCGCAAGTACCTGGTTTTGAAAATCATACAGAAGTGGACTATTCTTAACTGCACTATCAAGAAAAAAATTGATACCCTTCTTTTGAGAAAATGAAAAAGTGTAAAAAAAAAGTAAGGCTATAAATATTAAATACTTGTAATTCATTCTTGCATTCTTAAAGAATCATCATCCTGACGTTATGTTCGTTGAATTAATCTTTCTCGGATCTAATAAATTTCCCATCGCTGTCAAATATTTGCTTATTGTTGTCCGCCTTCACATAGTAATTTACTTCACCATTAGCTTTAGTAATTTTTTTTCCAAACTGTGGATTGCTTCCTTTATAATGTTGTGATATATAATGAATAATCCGGGTTGGCATATCTTCTGATTTCACCCGTGTTTCAGTTCCGAAGAGATCACCACTTTCTTCGTAGATGACTGTATTTTTTTGCCCATTCTCTGTATAAGTTGCTTCGTATTGTGCATTTTCAATTTCCCAGGTAACCCGAACACCCGGATGGTCTTTTTCAAAAGCTGATCTTACCTGCTTAGGTACTGAAGCAAGCGGTAGCTCTTCATTGTTTTCATTATTTTTGCCAGAAGGAGGAATTTGTACCTGTGCAAATGAACTCAGAGAAAATACAACTAACAACAGGGTTATTGATTCTTTTAGCATATAATTAAAATTTGAGCCTAAAAATAGTGCTAATTGGATTGATGTTATCGTATTTAAAAGTAATTTGCTTCTAAAATCAATAATTATGCTAAAAAATATTCTCGCTGTTCTTATCCTTATAACAATCGTCTTGTCAAATAGTTCAGCTCAGACTCATAAGGTGGTAAAAACCTTTCATATAGCAAGCAGCGGTGGCTGGGATTACATATCCGTTCACAAGGGAAAAATTTATGTTTCTCACGGAACCCAGGTAAATATTCTTGATGAAAAAACTGGTGATTCTGTTGGTGTTATATTGAATACCCAGGGAGTTCATGGAATCGCGTTCTCAGATGAAGCTGGCAAAGGTTTTACCAGTAATGGAAGATCGAATAATGTTACAGTATTCGATCTTAAAACCAATAATGTAATTACACAAATTGAAACGGGGCAAAATCCTGATGCAATTTACTACGAACCATTTACAAAGACTATCATAACCTGCAATGGCAGATCTAAGAGTCTTTCTATAATTGACCCGCTTAAAAACAAAGTCATTGATACCGTTGCTTTGAGTGGAAAACCTGAAGAAGCTGTATCTGATGGAAAGGGCAATCTATACGTGAACATAGAAGATAAAAGTGAAATTGCTGTAGTTGATACCAAGACGTGGAAAGTAACTAATAATTGGTCAATGAAACCAGGAGATGGTCCTTCCGGTCTTAAAATAGATTCTAAAAGTATGAGGTTATTCGCAGCATGTGATAAATTAATGATGGTTCTTGATGCTACAAATGGCAAGGTTGTTACCCAGGTACCCATTGGGGAAGGATCTGATGGACTGGTATTCGATGATAAGAACAAAATCATCTATACCTCAAATGGAATAGGTAATATAACCGCAATAAAGGAGCAATCTCCCAATGATTATGTAGTGGTTGAAACCATTATAACCAAGCCGCGTGCACGTACCATTGCAATGGATGATAAAACTCATGCTATGTTCCTGCCTACTGCTGAATTTGAAAAACCGACTGACCCAAATCCTAATCCAAGAGCACGGCCAAAAATGATCCCGGGGAGTTTCCAGGTCCTGGTGGTGGAATAGTAGGAAGAAATAGGCATACCCTGCTTGGCCTTTAGGATTTCTATTATACCTTTCAAATCTTCAGCTATGGAGTTTACTGCCCGGCAGACCAAACAGTAATAAATCCTTTATTTGCTGATTGAACATTAGTAGACCAGGTACCCGGATCCGAATCAATTACTGTGTACTTTCCCGCAGGTAATGTCATATTCGGCCTTACCACCCAATTAGCATTTTGAACACCACCCTGACCATTTGTTCCAATTGCTTGCCATGGACCAAACTGCTTACCTGTTGCATTCACAAGGCTAATCGTACCGGGTCGTTTTCCATTGTTGAAGTAATGGTAATTTTCAATACGGGTAATAAAAGTAGCTTTGGATAGTGTAAATTGTGTTGGACTAGTAGGGCCGTTAGTTACACCATAGATATTTCCGTTATCATAAATTTTTTCTTCCTTTCCGGGATTTATTGTTACACCTCCATCCTCTTTATTGGATGTTATCTTA
>JADGPY010000371.1 GCA_017882205.1 Chitinophagaceae bacterium | reverse complement strand
TAAACAAAGGGTTTTCACGTTTTAACTCTGTTGACTTTACTCCTGATGGTCGTGAACTCATTATTACCGGAAACATTGATACTTCCCGAAACCCCGACCGTATTCTTGAGAGCCAAATCCTTATTTCAGATTTACATGGTGATCATCTTCATGTACTTCTTGGTAAGGATGGGATGATCTACTCAAATCCTAAGATCTCTCCCTCGGGAAAATGGCTGGCATTTCAATATAGTGCGATTAATACAGTCGACATCCCTGTTCTGGCAATTATGCCATTTAATGGAAGTGCAAATGATATGATCACCATCCCCTTTGAAAGAAATAAAAGTAATTTGATATGGAGTAAAGATGAAAGGTCAATATACTTCCTTGCGCAAACAAATGGTGGAGTGCCTCTGTATAAAATAAATCTCGCAGCTAAAAAAATTCAACAACTATCCGATTCCAACGGTGGCATCCTTGGATTTGACATGGCTGGAAATAAGATAGTGTTTTCAAAAACTGCGGTAACAGATCCCAATGCTATTTATGTTGCTGATTCAACCATGAAAGACCCAATGAAAGTCAGCAGTTTTAACGACTGGGTGAAAGATAAAAAATTATCTATCCCTGAAAAGAAAACTTTTGTAAACGATAAAGGGATGACCGTAGAATATTGGGTGATGAAACCTGTTGACTATGTGCAAGGAAGAAAATATCCGCTATTATTAGAGATACATGGAGGCCCTTCAGTGATGTGGGGTCCGGGTGAAGCAAGCATGTGGCACGAGTTCCAATACTTCTGCAGCAAAGGTTATGGGGTAGTGTATTGCAATCCCCGCGGCTCAAGCGGATATGGGCTTGATTTCCTTCGGGGAAATATTAAGAACTGGGGTACCGGTCCAACAAGTGATGTACTTTCAGCCTTAGATAAAGCTGTAAATGAAGGATGGGCTGATACCTCAAAGTTGTTGGTTACCGGCGGATCCTATGCCGGCTACCTCGTTGCCTGGATCGTTGGTCATGATCACCGTTTTAAAGCAGCCTGCTCGCAGCGGGGAGTGTATGATCTTGCTACATTTTTTGGTGAAGGCAATGCATGGCGATTAGTACCTCTTTATTTTGGAGGCTACCCATGGGAGCCTTCTGTAAAAGAATTGCTCGTTAGAGAATCTCCCATCAGCTATGTACAAAATATTACAACACCCTATATTATTTTTCATGGAGACAATGATCGTCGCACTGGATTTGTTCAAGGTGAAATGATGTACAGGAGCCTGAAGGTTTTAGGAAGACAAGTCGAGTATGTGCGCCATCCCGGCGCTACTCACGAGATCACAAGAAGCGGTGATAACAGGCAACGCATCGATCAGATGTTACGAACGTATGAATTCTTTGAACGCTACCTGCAGTAAAACCACTAATTCGATAACTTTAATTATGAAAAAAATAATTCTTGTAATTCTCTTCACACAATTTTCCCTCTTATCCCACGCGCAATCCAATCATACTTTCACTCTATCCCCCTCTGACTTTTTACTGGATAGTAAACCATTCCAGATTATAAGTGGGGAAATTCATCCTGCCCGTGTGCCAAGGGAGTATTGGCGCAATCGAATACAAATGGCAAAGGCAATGGGTTGCAATACCATTGCAGTATATATTTTCTGGAACTACTATGAAAGTGAACCAGGACATTTTGATTTCAAAAGTGGCAATAAAGATATTGTTGAATTCATCCGGATCTGCCAGCAGGAAAAGATGTGGGTATTGCTGAGACCCGGTCCTTATGTATGTGCAGAATGGGAACTGGGCGGTTTGCCTCCCTACCTGTTACGCATACCCGATATTAAATTACGATGCCATGACCCGAGATATATGCAGGCGGTAGAACGTTATATAAAAGAATTAGCTTCGCTTGTAAAGCCCTTACAGTGCGTGCATGGCGGCCCAATTTTAATGATGCAGGTTGAAAATGAATATGGCAGCTTTGGAAACGATAAACAATACCTCGAAGACATTAGAACCTTATGGAAGAAAAATGGCATTACTATTCCTTTCTATACAGCCGATGGACCTACTGCATTTATGCTGGAAGCAGGCAATATTGATGGTTGTGCTATTGGCCTGGATAGTGGTGTGAGTGATGATGATTTCGCTGCGGCCAAAAAAAGAAATCCGAAAGTACCATCCTTCAGTAGTGAAACTTATCCGGGGTGGTTAACACACTGGGGTGAAAAGTGGGCCAGGACTGACACCGTCGATTTATTGAAACAAGTAAAGTATTTGCTTGATAACAAAAAATCATTCAACCTTTATGTAATACATGGAGGAACCAATTTTGGTTTTACCGCCGGAGCTAATAGTGGTGGTAAGGGCTACGAGCCAAGCTTAACAAGTTATGATTATGACGCACCAATAAACGAACAAGGGCAGCCAACAGCAAAATATTATGCACTGCGGAGATTAATTTCCAAATATGTCTCTAACATTCCTGATGTGCCACAACACATCACATCAACTGAATTTGCTGATACAAAAATGGAAGTGGTTTCGTCTGTATGGAATAACTTACCTTCTCCTATACTATCTGTCCAACCCATGCCATTTGAAGCATATGGCCAGGATTATGGTTTCATCATTTATAAAACAAAACTCATTGGGCATAAGAGCGGGAAACTTTCTGTTATCGATTTGCATGATTATGGAACGGTGTTTTTAAATGGCAGATACATTGGCTATTTAGATAGAAGGGAAGGCAAACAAACTATTGACATTCCAAAGTCTGATGAAAAATTCCCGGTATTAGAAATTCTTGTTGAGGGGATGGGGAGAATTAACTTCGGCCAGGAATTAATAGATCGTAAGGGAATAACTAATCGTGTTACACTCAACGGGATGACATTGATGAACTGGGATGTATATAAACTTCCCTTTGACAACAATTATATTTCAAGGATAAAATCTGCCCCGGTTGATACTGCACGTCGTGGCTTATTTTTCAAAGGCTTTTTCGACTTAAATAAGTTGGCAGACACTTATATAGATATGAGCAATTATAAAAAAGGGATTGTTTGGGTAAATGGACATAACCTTGGCCGTTATTGGGAAATTGGCCCTCAGAAACGATTATACTGCCCGGCTCTATGGTTGAAAAAAAACAGGAACGTGATCATTCTGTTTGATTTACTTCAAACGAATGCAATGACGGTATCTGGTAAAAACACTTTGGAGTGAGTGAGAAGAAATTGCTACTAACGCAAGGCTTAGCCTTGGGAATAAAAAGGGTCCCGGCGTGAACCGGGACCCTACATATACCCTCATGTTAAACTAAATCCTCATCCCACTCATTGCATACTTAATTATTGCAAATCAGATGGGAAGCCAGGATTGCTATTTTTTACAAATACCAATTTCCTGTTAACTCCCTGTTGTAATGTTATTCCCATATCATCAATAGATACTATAGTCCAATCTCCATTTATTGAGACCAGGTCACTTTGATTAAACCCCAGGGTCATAGTTGAACCAACAACTTTCCATTGCCCAGGAGATCCAAATGTTCCTCCACGATAGATAGAAATACTATTGTCACCATTGAAAGTAAAAGAATTAGCCGAAACAGTTTCTGTCCGATCTGATTTTCCACTAAAATAGTAACCTATCAACCATTCTCCCCCCATACTTACTTTAACATTATTTAAGGTAGACAGAGTTCCATTTGATTGAAAATTTCTTACAGTAAAAGCTGAGGATATAACTGCTGTAAATAATACTGCGACGAGTATTGCTAATTTGTGTTTCATAGTTTTAAAATTTAGTGATTACCTAATTTATTTTTAACACTTCCACAACTAAAAAACATAAACAATGCCAATGGAGTAAAATGTGCCAAAGTAACAAAATTATTTAGAGTATAATAGGCTAATATGAAGTATGAAATACTATAAATCAATCTGATGTATGTCAATATAGTGTGCAAACTGAGCCCAAATGCAATGGTTCAAATTGTCAGGATGGCTATAAAAATTCTGCCATTTTATCCTATTTGTAAGCGACTTCCAATATCAACTATCAACCTTTAATTTATCTTTACAATAAGTTTTAGGGCCTTGGATTAACTTTTATGAATGCAATGACCAAGGCGGTGTATTTTTAACTAAAAAAAATGATTAAATATTTTATAGTACTAATATGCTCATTGCCATTTTTGAGTAATGCCCAAAGCAAGACATTAAATAGTTATCGGGAAATGGGAGATACGATATTTGTAAATGGGAAAAGGTTACTTCCCGGGGATACCCTCCACCTTGGATATGGAAGTACCCAGGATAAAACATTTAAT
>JADGPY010000370.1 GCA_017882205.1 Chitinophagaceae bacterium | reverse complement strand
TTAATGTCACAATAAGTTTGGGAAATGACAGGGATGAAAATGAGACATTTTAATTTCCCTTCCAGACTTTTGTTAACATTGTGGGTCTCAAGGAGGCCGTCATGGGGGTTACTATCGAAGTAAACGGTGAGTGGTTCTTTGATGGTCGATGCAAGTTCTTCCTCTAATGCCTTTACAAACTCTGTCACCCAGCCGGAACGATTATCGTTGTGACGGTAGCTGATGAAGATGTCGTATTCAAAACCCGGGATTATGCTTGACATTGAGCAGAGCTATATTTTTTAACCATTCATGTTGTACTGTATCATAAACAAAATTGAACAAAAAGAGTTCTAAATTGCTTAATGCACGATAAAACCCATCGAATTCGGTAAAGTAGTAAAATAAATGTAGGGACATTACATGCAACGTCCCTACATCATTGTCCTCCAGGTCTAATGCTGGCCGGTGGAAACTCATAGTTTTACACAAGGAATGCAATAAAAAGCAAACTACTTCAACTTGATCTATTAATTAATAGTAGTATTTTTATAGCCTACATCATCGACATTAAAAAATGGATATCCTCTTTACTGATGCCCTGAAACTCAAAAGGCCAAATGCCTTTAACATAATGGCAAAACCTGCAGGGCCAATATGTAATTTAAATTGCACATATTGTTACTACCTGGAAAAGAAGAAACTTTTTCCGGGAGAGAATGACTTCAGTCTGGGGGAAGAACTTTTAGAGAATTTCATTAAACAATATATCGAAGCCCAGCAAGTGCCTCTGGTAACATTTACCTGGCAGGGAGGTGAACCCACGCTTCTGGGTTTGGGTTATTTCATGAAAATTATAGAACTTGAGAAGAAATATGCTAATGGGAAAAAAATTGAGAATGCATTTCAGACAAATGGGACAAAACTAAACGATGACTGGTGTAAGTTCTTTACTGATAACAATATGCTTGTAGGCATATCGATCGATGGCGAAGAACACAACCATGACCATTACAGAAAATCAAATTCCGGGGGACCATCTTTTAAAAGAGTAATGAAGGGTATTGAATTACTTCATAAGCATAAGGTTGAATTCAACACTCTGAGCTGTGTCAATAGCTATAATGCACATTATGCATCTGAAACATACAGGTTCCTGAAACGGATTGGCAGCGGATTTATACAGTTTCTACCGGTTGTTGAAAGAGTTGCCAACCGGATGGAAGAAGGAAGTTTAAACCTGGTGGCACCTTGCTATGGTCCCGATGCATCGATCACAGACTGGTCGGTAAATGGAAAGGAGTTTGGCAAGTTTCTGATAACCATCTTTAATGAATGGATAAGGAATGATGTCGCAAAGTACTACGTTCAGATATTTGATGCTACTCTGGCTAATTATGTTGGTGAGATGCCGGGTTTATGTGTTTTCTCGGAGACATGCGGCGACGCTCTTGTAATGGAGCATAACGGAGATCTTTTCTCTTGCGATCATTATGTTTATCCAGAATATTTTCTTGGGAACATTACTGATACCCCGATGATTGATATGGTGAAATCGCAACGACAGTTTGACTTCGGGATTGATAAGCGCAGGAAATTACCAGGATATTGTCTTCAGTGCGATGTCAGATTTGCCTGCCATGGTGAATGTCCAAAACACAGGTTTATTAATACCCCTGATGGTAAGCCAGGTCTAAATTATCTGTGCGAGGGTTATAAGATGTTCTTTCACCATGTGGAACCATATATGGAATACATGGCAAAAGAGCTTAAGAATAAACGTCCCCCGGCAAATGTAATGAACTGGATAAGGAACAAGGATAACCAGGTTGTGAAGCCTGTTACTCCCAAAAGGAATGATCCTTGTCCGTGTGGCAGCGAAAAAAAATTCAAGAACTGCTGTGCAGAGAAGCCGCTATATAAGACGTAATGGTGCAATTTTCATTAATGCCTTAAGTTTTGTGAACATTCAATAAACCTTATTGCGAAATCATCACGTCCAAGGACAAGATCTGCTGCACGGACAGCTGCCGTAATCTTCTCCGGATTTGCAATCGGACAAGTCAGACCATATCTTATTGAAAGTACCATGTGTGCAATATTTAGCATTTCCCTGTCAGGCAGTCCAAAAGAGATATTACTGGCACCCTGGGTAATATTCAGTCCAAGTTTTTCATGAACAAGTCTTATTGTCTCAAGAGTGACAAGGCATGCATGCGGATCAGCGCTAACAGCCATAGCTAACGGATCAATTATAACATCCTCTTCTTTAATTCCGATTTGGACGGCCCTGTTGACTATCTTTTCAGCAATTGCAAGACGTTTATAGGGATCGTTCGTGATACCGTCATCATCCATTGTCAACCCGATTACTGCGGCATCATATTCTTTAGCAATGGGAAGAATTGCATTTATTGATTTCTCTTCGCCATTAACGGAATTAATCAGGCATTTTCCTGCAATAATCTTAAGTGCAGCTTCAATTGCTTTGGGATTAGGTGAATCGAGACAGAGGGGTACATCGAAATGATTCTGTAACTGTACTATAGTCTCAGGCAGAAGCTTCACGTCATCAACGCCAGGGAAACCAACATTTACATCGAGTATATCAGCCATGGCATTTATCTGACTTTTAGCCAGTTCAAGAACATAGCCGAAATCTCCTTCCTGTAAAGTCGAGACAAGCTTTTTTCTCCTGGTCGGATTAATACTTTCGCCAATGATGGTAACCGGGCCTTCAGTATCAATAATTACCTCTTTTGATTTACTCCGCAGTATTGTCTTCATCCTTGACTAACTTACAAGTTGATTAAGATAATTCACTGCACCCTGAGGGTCGGGTGAATAAAAATCAGCACCGATTTTGTTACAGAAATCCTGTGTTACAGGTGCACCTCCCACAAGTATTTTGGAAGACGCCGATTGCGCCTTGATATCAGCAACTATTTTCTTCATGGTTTCCATGGTTGTTGTAAGCAGTGCGGAAAGGCCAATAACAGCAGCCGGATTTTCGCTCAATGCCTTAAGGAATTTATCACTTCCTGCATCCACCCCAAGGTCGATAACTTCCCATCCGCCGCCTTCAACCATCATTGCGACAAGGTTCTTTCCGATATCATGTAAATCGCCGGTAACTGTTCCTATTATAAATGTACCTTTTCTTTTTGTTTCTCCCGATTGGAAAAAAGGCTTAATGTGGATCATTGCTCCGCTCATTGCCTTCGCAGACATAAGCATTTGCGGAACATAAATTTCCTTGCGGCTGAATTTATTGCCAACAATTGCCATTGCAGGGATCAATGCTTTCTCCAGTATGTCATCAGGTTTAAAACCCTGTTCGAGGGCTTTCCCAGCAAGTTCATAGGCTCCATCCTGATCTTTTAACTGCGGAGGATATGGGGATTTCTTATCTACTTTGCCCAATTCCACTGCTTCATACAGCTTTTCAAGTAAAACTTCCATAAATCATTAATTTGATTTAACACATTTAATAACTATAATAAAAAAAATGTCGATAGTGCAGTTGTAGAGTTAATCTTTGTTTCAATATATTTATCAGGCCTCATTAATTATTCTCATTTTCTTTTCAATAAGTTCTTTTACTGTTTGTGTAGCATCCGGAAATACTATACGCAAATCTATTTCATTGTTATTTTTTAATCGCTCCTTTAAGGCAAGCATAAACGTATTTTTGGTCTCTGTGGCAAGATTAATTTTACAAATACCATTTCGTACTGCTTCCTGCAAAGTAGCGTCAGGAATTCCGGAACTGCCATGAAGAACAAGTGGCGTAGATATACTCTTATTGATCCTGGAAAGCAATTCAATATCAAGTTTTGGAGTTTGTTTGTAAAATCCGTGAGCAGAACCTATTGCGACCGCAAGTGCATTTACACCAGTACCATCTGCAAACTTGATCGCATCAGAAGGCTGGGTAAATTTTTGTTCATTCTGATTCTGACCCAGTTTAGCCACAAAGCCCAGTTCGGCTTCAACATTTGCATCATAACCTTCAGCAATTTTAACTACCCTGTAGGTAATTTTTATATTCTCGTCCAATGATTTTTCACTTGCATCAATCATAACTGAATCGAATCCATTGTCAAGGCACTTTTGTACAATGTCAACAGAACTACCATGATCAAGGTGAAGCCAGGCTTCCACAGCATATTCCTTTATAGCAGCTTTTGCCATGGCAGTGGCAACGGTTAAGCTCATATAGCGAATTGAACTCTCGGATAGCTGAAGAATGACAGGCAACTTGAGATTAGAAGCAGCCTGGAGTATCCCGGACAAAGTCTCAAAATTATAGAAATTTGCTGCAAGTATGGCTTTCTTTTCTGCTTTCAGTTGAATAAGTTTATCTCGTAATTTCATGGACCAGAATTTTATAACTTGAAATTTCTTGTTAATTTTTCAAAACGTCTTCCTATTTTTATTCACATTATTATTTTATTAGAGGTTTCTAAATTAGACAATCCATTTAGATAATGGTTTACAACAGGCTGTTTAAACCTACCAGATTAAATTTATAGAAATACCGGTCCATAGCACGTTCAATAGATGAATCAATTACTGCAGCAGGATCAATTCCCTGCATGCTGATATTCTGATAAAGGCGGGCACGGCTGGCTACCACTTCAGGATTTTCCCAGACGTAGCGACAACCTGTTTTTATCAGCCATTCCTGACGTTCGCTGGTATTGGCATAAAAATCGGTTGAATTTTCAAACACATGAAGCCATTTTCGCCAGCGTCCCGATTTTATAACCGATTCCCATAAAACTTTTTTCATTTCAACAGGTTTTGCAATTTTCCCCTCTTCGAAAAGCATTTGCTGAATTTGTTCAAGCTCTATTAAGGCGTCGTATTCCATCTCCGTAAACTCCGGACCAATGTTTGCCGCTCCCATGCCCGACGCAGGATATGATTCCGGATTTGTGACGTTATCGGAATAGTGACCTTTTATAAGACTGCCATAATTTTTAGCAATTTTTGTAAGTT
>JADGPY010000369.1 GCA_017882205.1 Chitinophagaceae bacterium | reverse complement strand
ATGCTCCATTTGTAAATACAAATGGCACAGTGATTAAAACTGACTTGGGCTTTTGAGCCTGCACTGGCGACACCCAACTCGTTGTGAAAAATGCAATAAGCAAAAGTGTAATTGCAGCAGAAAAAAAATTGTTTCGTTTCATGATACGTAATTTTAAATCTGACTTCCTACTCTTTTAAAGGATTTTCGGATTCCTCCTTTAAGTATTTATTATTAGGGTAATATTGTTCAGGAAAATATTGAGTCACATATACCGAATTGTATAATTCATATTTTATGTACCGTCGAATTCATATATTTAGTAAATTTATGCAATTACATTTATATAACAATAGATTTAAATGATATATTTTTCTGAAAATCACTATGTTAATAAATTAACAACACAACAGAATTGGTAGTCATCATAGATTTATTGTTTGAAGAAGTTGTTTAGCTTACTGTCTATAAAATGGCAAATAGTGCCGGGTTTTAATATTTTGATAAGTAATATGATGACTGTATATTATGTTTTTAGTATAAGATAAATTTGATAATTTTAAATAACTATGGAGAAAAGTTCAGTTGAAAGTACCACTCCGGTCTATACCCTGAGTACAACTTCTACTCTTTCAGGCATTCCGGTTCATTCAATAAGGCAATACATTGATAAGGGATTGATTATCCCATTCAAGAAAGAATCAAGCCGTAACTTGTTTTCTCAGGTGGATATTTTGAGACTAAATTTTATTCATAAATTGCTTGATGAAGGTGGTTTAAACATTGCAGGGATAAGGGCTTTACTGGCTCTGATTCCCTGTTGGGCTATCAGGCAATGCTCTTTAGCGGAGTATGAAACATTCCAGGCTTATCATAGTGATTCTTATCCCTGCTGGGAAGCATCTGAAAAAGGAACACTCTGTAAGAATACTAACTGCAGGGAATGTGAAGTTTATCGTATTGTTGAAAACTACCCTGATGTAAAATCATTCCTCAAGACTCTTATAAGGTAAACCAAACTGAGGAATTAGTTCATTTTTGTTCTTTGGATTATCCTATGAAAATAAATCTTTAGTCTAACTTTATAGTTTTCGTCAGATAGATTAAAAGATTGACTTCGCCTTAGAGATCGTGTACCTATGACAATATGATATCTTATATAATATCAAGTTAAACTTAAAATGTATGAAAACTCAAATAGCTATTTGGATTAGGAGAACTTTTTATTAATCAAAGTTATATTATGAATAAAGAAATTTTTAACCTTGAGCCGAAACAGGTTTGGCAACACTTTTACAGTCTAACGCAGATTCCGCGTCCGTCGAAAAAAGAAGAAAGAATACAGCAATTTATGATCGATTTTGGTCATACACTTGGTCTGGAAACCATTGTAGATGAAGTAGGAAATGTAATCATCCGTAAACCGGCTACTATGGGAATGGAAAACCGGCAGGGCCTGGTACTTCAAGGCCACCTCGATATGGTTCCGCAGAAAAACATAGACAAAATTCATGATTTTGAAACCGATCCCATTGAAGCTTTTGTAGATGGCGAGTGGGTTACTGCTAATGGAACTACATTGGGCGCCGACAATGGTATGGGTGTTGCAGCTGCAATGGCAGTGTTGCAATCCACCGACCTAATACATGGCCCCATTGAAGCCTTATTTACCTGCGATGAAGAAACAGAGATGACCGGCGCTTTTGACCTGAAAGCGGGTGTAATGAAAGGTGATATACTCCTGAACCTGGATTCGGAAGAAGAAGGCGAGCTCTACGTGGGTTGCGCCGGAGGTACAAATGCCAAGGCCAGGTTCTTCTATACCGAAACTCCGGTTCCGGCTACCCAAAAGGCATTCAAACTGTCGATTACCGGTCTTAAAGGTGGTCATTCAGGATTGGAGATTATCCTGGGACGTGGTAATTCAAATAAGTTAATGAATCGCTTCCTTAAACACTCGGCAATAAAGCATAATCTTCGCCTTTCATGGATTGACGGTGGAAGCCTGCTAAATGCAATACCACGCGAATCATTTGCTATAGTTACGATTCCATCCTCAGAAGAAGATCATTTTGTGAAATGCCTGGACAAATATTATCAAACTTTTCTCTACGAATTGTCAGGTGTTGAAACCGACCTTAAATTTACATGCGAACCGGTTGCTCTTCCAGCTTCAATCATCGACGAAGACACACAGAAAAGGCTCTTCAATGCTATTTACGCCTGCCCGAATGGTGTTATACGCATGAGTGACGCTATGCCTGGCCTAGTAGAAACTTCGACTAATTTAGCTATCATTAAATCAGGTAATGGTGAGATCAAAATCCAATGTATGTTGCGGAGTTCCGTGGATTCAGCCAAGGAAGAACTTGGTGAAATGGTGCGCGCTGTGTTTGAACTGGCTGGTGCCGAAATTGAACTAGATGGCACTTTCTCTGGATGGAAACCAAATATGAATTCACCCATATTGAAAACCATGCAGAATGTTTATCAGAAACTTTATGGAAAAATCCCTGAAATAAAAGCCACACATGGGGGACTCGAATGTGGCTTGTTTGGAGGCGTTTATCCAAACTGGGATATGATTTCCTTTGGACCCACCATCCGTTCCCCACATTCGCCCGACGAAAAAGTGTTCATCGCTTCAGTGGACAAGTTCTGGAAATTCCTGGTAGAAACGCTTAAGGTTGTTCCGATAAAGGCATAGATTGAACATTTTATATTATTTAAATCAGGTACCTGGCTTTCTTATCCATGTTCAAATCTGCTGTGAATGGGATATTCTCGTCTGCATTCTTTGACTAACGCAAATGCCGTAAAAAACGACAGAAAGAAAGACAAGGATTAAAAATCGTCAATGAGTATATATAGAATTGAAAAAATTGTATAATACATGCCCAGCCAAGGTTAGAACAACTTAACAAAAGTTCTAAAACGCTTTTTTAAAAATAATATTTATCGCAAGCTGCACCTGTTGAGCATAAGATTCCATTGTTTTTGAAACGATTTCAATATTTTCCTGGGCCTCTTTCCAGTTCCTTTGTTCAATGGCCTCTCGGATCCCTGGCAATGTTTTTACATCGTAACCTGTATAATATCCGGGTGCATAGATCTGGTGTTTATACCATGATCTTCTTGGTAATCCTTTTTCATTGATCAAGCTTCTT
>JADGPY010000368.1 GCA_017882205.1 Chitinophagaceae bacterium | reverse complement strand
TAGCTTCTTATGTATCGCGTGCTGCTGAAAAGCTAAGGAGACAACATTGTTGCGCTCAACAGATGTATGTTTTTGTGGTTACCAACGATTATAAGAAAGCCTATGAATATACTCCCCAAAATTTTGGGCTCACCTCTATCCTACCAACTGCTACATCTACAACGAATGAATTGATCAGCCATGCATTTCCATTGGTTGAAAAGTTATATAAGGAAGGATCGAGGTATCTAAAGGCTGGAGTGATCTTAAGTGACCTCGTGCCCGAAAACAGTATACAGCGAAGTTTTTTTTCAACCATGGCAATCAATCAAGCAAATTCATTAATGGATACCATTGATAATATTAATTTAAGTATGGGAAGTGAAGCGCTGAAATTTGCGTCATCCGGGTTAGACCATAAATGGAAAATGAGGCAGGCTATGCGGTCTCCACTTTATACTTCAAGGTGGAATGAATTAAGGGAAGTGATATAAGAAAATTGTTGTTAAAAGAAAAGTCTAACAAATTCCTTCGCCCCTGCTTGGATGAATATTTTTTTTGGAAGACTATTAATAATCCTAAGCTCTTCCGAAAGTGAGGATTCATTGTCAAGGAATTTAAAAACAGACGATGCTTTATTTCTTCTAAACAAATGCTCAAATATTTTTTTTCCAGGCAGTTGTTCTTCTGATAGTATGTGCAATAAAGTATTATCGTAAAAAAGAAATCTTTTTGGAGTAGGATTCTTTTTAGCAGGATGCTGATCTGCCAGCATTTGCCGAACAATGCTGTCGGCTTGTTTTTGAATAAACTTAAAAGTATAGCCGGTGGAAGCCTTTGTTTGTCCACCTGCTGTGCCAATATTGAACATGCCATTTTTAAATCCTGCAAATGTTTCGCTGGTCATGGGGATCATACCCATTTCTTCTTCAAGGATCTTAAAACGTGGTGAGCCTAAAAACCGTTCAATATATAATTTTAACTGAACATCATATTCATCTGAGCTCATTAGTATTTTATTGAAGAGTGTGTACTCAACAAGCGCCTTATTCGAGCTGAAGGGTAATACATAGACGAAGGTTGTTCCTAAAGACTGGTCTACCCGGAAATCCATCAGGGTGGCATTGCCTGGATCGAAAATAGGCTCGTCTGTTTCTATTATCCAGCCTTTAAAATGTTGTTTAAAATGAAAACTTGTTTTTTGAGAGGATGAAGGAATATAAATTGAATTAAAAACAATCGCATTTTGAATATTCAACATGTTCCCGTTCAATGATGGTCTGAAATTATTTTCAGCCAGATATGATACTTCACCATGTAAGATGGTAATATTAGATTGAGTTTGAATCCTGTTAAAGCAATAATCGTAGAAGTCAATTCCCCTTATCATTTTGTATTTATAAGGGCTGATATCAAGTGCAATATCTGAATGATCGCTTATGAAATGCAAGCCATGCCAACTTTTGTATACAATAGATTCAAAACATCCTGCATCCTTTTCCCAGAAGCACCAGGTGCGGTCATTTTTATTTTTTTCCTCTTTATCTATAAGCAGGATTTTCTTATCTGAGAATTTATTTGAGTTGATCATTCGAACCAGGATGCTCAAGGATGCACACCCGGAACCAAGGAAAATTATATTGTATGTTTCTGATTTGGACAAATGCTAACTTGGCGGTTGAACTTATGGCAATTTAAAGGGGAACCACAGCGACACAACGTTAGATACTTTATTGCCTTCAACGCTGTGTTGCTGTGGCGCCATGTCGCTGTGGTTCAATATTCCTTTTACGCTCGGCCTTTACTTTATCCCAATATTTTTTAGCGACCATCAGCATACCGAAGCTCTCACCATCGTGTTTATCAAGATGTTTATGGTGCATTTTATGCGCCCACCGAATAGCCCGAACATATAGACTATTATTGCGGGTAAATAGTTTCAGGCGTTGATGAATGATCACATCATGTACTAAAAAATAAGCAAAGCCATACATTGTAATACCGGAACCGATTGCGGCAAGCCAAAGAATGTGGCCTGTTACTCCAAAAAGAATACACAGGAAACTGGGTATGGAAAAAATAAGGAAAAAGGCATCATTTTTTTCAAAAACTCCCGCGCCTTTTTTATGATGATCTTCATGCAGGTACCAAAGAAATCCATGCATAACGTATTTATGCGTTAACCATGTGATCCCTTCCATAGTTAGGAAGGTTGTCAACATTATACCTATAAAAAATAGTGCTTGCATGATTTTAAATAAAACAGTGATAACAAAGTTAATGCAACTGTTGCTTTAGTCTATAGGCTTCCATCCTGGGAAATGCGATTCTAAACCATATTGTAAAATCGTTTGGCATAGAGGCCAGTTGCTCACTGATCTCCTTCATGCCTTTAAAAGTATATGCCTGTACTTCTTCAGGATCAGGATTTACAATACCTGAATAATTACCAATAAACACGTGATCAAATTCATTCTCAGTTAACCCATTATCGAACCCTGACTTATAAGTGAAGCTAAAAGCCTTTGTTAGTTTAGTAACAAAGCCCATTTCTTCCTTAAGTCTTCTACTTGCTGCCTCAATTGTCTTCTCTCCTGGCATTGGGTGACTGCAACATGCATTCGTCCAGAGGCCACCATTATGATATTTTTGAGTAGCTCTTTGATGAATAAGCATTTCTCCTTGCCCATTGAAAATAAAAATACTGAACGCCCGATGTAAAACACCTTTCTTATGGGCTTCCATTTTTTCCATCGCTCCAACTTCCACATCATTTGCATCTACAAGAATTACTTCCATTCTATTCAGGATTCACTTGTGATTAATTTAAATTGATTCTTTACTCCAGCCCTTACCAGTATAAGTGCTTTTGAATAATTAGGAATCCTGATACGTTGCTGCATGATCAGTGCCGCCTGGGTTTTTCTGATCTTTTTAAACAAGGATAAATAATATTTGTAGGCAACGTAAACTCCAAATCTTGCCTTAGAAGGAAGCATCAGTATTCCCTCGTAGGCGTGTGCAAAATCGAGAGCGATCTCTTCTTCTATGCGTTCTTTCATAAATGAGGTGAAATTGGTAAAATCCACTTTTGGAAAATAAGTTCTATCAAGATTGTGAAAATCGGAACGTACATCACGCAAAAAATTTACTTTCTGAAATGCCGCTCCCAGCGATTTTGCGTATGACTTCAACTTTTCATACCTTTCACCATTGCCTTCACAAAAAACATGAAGGCACATTAGACCAACTACTTCTGCACTTCCATAAATATATTCCTTATATGATTGTTCATTATAATTGGTTCTTTCAAGGTCCCATTCCATACTTTTAAAGAAAGCATCTATTAGATCCTTGCTTATTGAAAATTTGGCTACAGTTTCCTGGAAGCTCTGCAGGATTGGGTTTAATGAGATCTTTCTTTCAATGGCAAAGTATGTGGCTAGTTTAAATTCAGCGAGCAATTCGCTTTTATTATGGTTGGTAAAAGTGTCAACAATTTCATCAACAAACCTTACAAAGCCATAAATATTATAAATAGGAGTTCTCAATTCTTTATGCAACAAACGAATGGCACTGCTAAAAGAAGTGCTATATTTTTGCGTAGTGATCCTGCTACACTCCCTACTGACATCGTAAAAAAGCTGGATCATAATTCCAATTTAATAATAGTATTTGATTCTGTAATTCTACGAAAAATAATTAATAACCTGTTTTGCCACCACTTCACCACTTATCAGCGAAGGTGGCACCCCTGGACCTGGTACTGTTAATTGCCCTGTATAAAAAAGATTCTCAATCTTTTTACTCCTGCACGAAGGCTTTAATATTGCAGTCTGCAACAACGTATTAGCCAACCCATATGCATTTCCTTTAAATGCATTATAATCCTGAACAAAATCATCAGGCCCATATGATTGTTTATACACAATGGAATCCCGAATCTCTTCACCAACAAGACTTTCGAATCGATTGATGATCTTTTCAAAATACCTTTCTCTTAACTCTATTGTATCGCCTTTTAAGCCCGCGGCCACAGGGATGAGGAAAAACAAATTTTCACAGCCTTCCGGGGCCACCTGTTGATCTGTCACGGAGGCAGTACAAACATAAAACAGTGGATCCACTGGCCATATTGGATGCACATAGATATCCCTGCTATGCTCCTCGAAACTTACATCAAAAAATAGTGAATGATGTAAAACTCCCTTTAGCTTCTTATTCAATCCTATGTAATACAACAAACATCCTGGCGCCATTTCCCTGCTATTCCAATATTTATCAGAATAACTTTGCAGAGACTTAGGTAAAAGCGATGTTTCAATAAAGTGGTAATCTGCAGCGCCAATCACCACATCACATGGATAGTCATTCAATGAACTTACTCTATCAGTCTTCTCCGCAGTGACACTAACCGCAATCCGGCCTTCAAAATTTATCTTTTTTACGTCTTCCCCAAATAAAAATTGAACACCCAAATCTTCTGCAATTTTTTGCATTGCACGTGCTATGCTGTACATTCCTCCCTCAGGATACCAGGTGCCGAGACGGATATCAGCATAATTCATTAGACTATACAACGCCGGTGTTTTCTGAGGCAGTGCTCCAAGAAATAGCACCGGGAATTCCATCAATTGTCTCAGCTTCTCATGTCTGAAAAATTTGTTTACATGTTTCCTGATGGATGTAAACATATCAAATTTGAACAAACCTTTAATTAAGTTTCCATCCATATATTCACTATAGGAATAACCGGGCTTAAAAACAAGCTTTCTAATACCTGTTTGATATTTAAATTCCGCTTCTTTTAAAAACTTGTCTAGCATATCACCACTTCCCGGCTCAAGTGATTCAAAAAGCTTTTTTAACTTCTGGTAATTAGCTGGAATGTCCATAGCCCAATCTTTCCAATAGATCCTGTAGGAAGGATCAAGCCGCTTCAATTCGTAAAAATCAGTAACTTTCTTGCCGAAGCAACTAAAGAAGTGTTCGAACACATCAGGCATCCAATACCAGCTTGGCCCCATATCGAAACTAAATCCTCCCGCTTTTAACTGTCTTGCCCGACCTCCTACTGTTTCATGTTTTTCCAGCACTGTAACTCCCCATCCAGCCTTAGCCATAAAAGAAGCTGCAGATAGCCCTGCAAATCCACTCCCTATAATTACTGCTTTTTTCAAATCCAATGTAAAAGTCTTTTAAAATACAGCTAATGTTCTAAGAAATAAGTTCCGTTGAACCATAGAAAACATAGGGATACGAAGTTTTTGTCATCCTGAGCCAGGAACTTAAAAGCAGATTAATATCTTTTTGAGGCTTATGAATTTAAAGGAGCCGGTGAAGGATTCTTCGCCTTGCAGGCTCAGGAAAAACAAAAACTCCGTAGCCCTGTGTTCTCCGTGGTTCAATTTCAGAAACTGGTTCGCACAGGCAGATCTTTAAATATTTTATCCGTAAGCTTAGTTTCCGGAAAAAGTATGCACCAGCCTGTAAGGAACATAATTTTACAATCAGTATAGAATGTTATATGATCCTGGTACCACATTTCCAGCGCTCCTTTATAAGGATATATCCTGGCGTACATAGCCTTTGGATCCGGAGATGCGGATAACAGCTTTTCTTCATCACGAAAAATAATCGATCCTATACCTGTAATCCCTGGCTTCCAATTATATATACGAAGCTTAACATCATCAGAATAAAGTTCGAAGCTCTGTTGAAGTAAAGGACGAGGTCCAACTATGCTCATATCCCCTTTTAGAACATTCATAATCTGGGGCAATTCATTAATCTTGGTCATCCTGAGGATTTTTCCCACACGTGTTACTCTTGGATCGTGCCTAAGGGTTATAGCCCCCGTACCCATGTTTACGCTATTCTTAAGCATGGATGCAAACTTCCATATGTAAAATTGTTTATTCTTATAACCCACTCTTTTTTGAAAATAAAAAATTTCATGTTCTCCTGTAAATATTAAAACGATCATTACAATCACCATCAATGGTGAAAGAATTACCAGCGCAACTCCGGCAATCACAATATCTATGAGGCGCTTATAAATTTTATACAAGGTGATGGATTAAAACTTTAAAATACTTCTTTAATCTTTTCAGAAACTGCAAGTAACTGATCATCAGTGATATTTGTTGAACATGGAATACTTAAACATTTCCGATAAACATAGTCAGACCTATCATTCTTTGTATAATATACATTCTGAGCAAACATGCGTAACTGGTTCATCGGCACCCAAAAAGGCCGACTTTGCATTTTATGGTCATTTAAGATTTTGAGTACATTTTTTTGTTTTATAGTCATAATAGTAGGCAACCACCAGTTTGGGCTTACTTCTTTATCTATTTTCTGAAATTGAATATCTCCAACTCCTTCCAGCGCAGATTTATAAAATGCTACAATTCCCTGTTTACGTTTTAAAAATCCAGGTAGGAGTTCCATCTGGCCTACTCCCATAGCTGCTGCGGTATTTACAAGTCGGTAGTTATACCCGATCTCATCATGCACATATTCAAATGGGTCGCTCTTCGCCTGGGTAGTAAGATGTTTTGCATGCTTTGCAAGCTCTTCGTTATCCGTAACAATCATTCCTCCTCCACCTGTAGTAATGATCTTATTCCCATTATAGCTAAAAGTACCCATTAGTCCAAAAGTACCGGCATGTTTACCTTTATAAGACGAACCAAGTGCCTCAGTAGAGTCTTCCAAGACCGTTAACTGGTATTTTTGGGCCAACGCAAGCAAGCGATCCATATTGCACATATTTCCAAGGACATGCACCGGCATAATTGCTTTGATTCTTCGGCCATTTTTTTTAAACAGGCATCCAGCTTTGGTAATATCACATTCCTGTTGAAGGAATTCCTCCAACAAGTCAAGATCCATCTGCCAGGTTTCAGGGTCAACATCTATCAGTATTGGATCAGCACCAGTGTACTTTATGCTATTGATACTGGCAATAAAGGTCATATTAGGTGCTATAACGTAATCACCTGTACCAATTCCATTTAACAATAAGCAAATATGAAGAGCAGTGGTGCCAGAGCTTGTTGCAACCGCATATTTAGCCCCTGTAAATTCGGCAGTCAATTTCTCGAATTGTTCCACATACGCGCCAACACTGGAAACCCAGCCAGTATCAAGGCAGTCTTTTACATACTTCCATTCATTGCCCGCAATATTAGGTCCTGATAATAATAGCATATTTAATCTTTAATCTTTATGATTATCAATTGTTCATTTTTAGAAGGATCATGCAGCAAAATACGCCTTAGGAAGCAAATTTATGTACATGTATTCGTCTTCACTTTGCAAACGTATTAAAAAAACAGAGCGTTGAAAAACGCTCCGTAATATTAATTTTAAATGATTTTCGTTATATGTTCCGGAATTTTTGGGCAAAGGGATCAGTGATTATACCTGTTTTTACCAAGGTATATATTTCACGAATGCCTTCCGGAACTTTTTTAGTTATTGAATAACCTAGTTCATTTTTAATCTTGTCAAAATTAACCCTGTAATCACGAGGATCTTCGCCGCTCTCTATATAATTCACTTTTACCTTTGGAACCACTTTGCAGACTTCCTCTATCACCATCCTTTTGTTATAATTCTCTTCAGTGCTACCCACATTAAAAACATTGGCTCTCACTTTATTTTCATCGCTTTCAAGAACTAACACAACGGATCTTGCAAGGTCGTCTACGTGACAATAAGGTCTCCAGAACTGTTGTCCCCATATCTCCTGTTCACCATACACAACCGCATTCCGTGTGAATTCATTTACAGTCAGGTCAAACCGGATTCTTGGTGAAAAGCCATAAACCGTGCTAAATCGCAAAGCAGTGCTGCAAATCTTAGAATTCTTATTTTCCTGGAGCAGATATTTTTCGAATTTTACCTTCAGTTCGGCGTACAATGAAACAGGTTTAAGTTCAGATGTTTCAGTTACGAAGTTATCTGGATTGGTCATTTTACCATAATTGCTACACGTACTGGCAAAAATAAAGCGGGAAACACCTGCTTTAT
>JADGPY010000367.1 GCA_017882205.1 Chitinophagaceae bacterium | reverse complement strand
GGTGCAGTAGCATGTGATGCGGGAGGAAACATTGCCGCAGCTACCTCTACTGGTGGGATGACCAATAAAAGATATGGTCGTATCGGAGACAGTCCAATGATTGGTGCAGGTACCTATGCTAATAATAAGACCTGTGCGATCTCCTGCACCGGGCATGGTGAAATATTTATCCGGGCAGTGGCTGCTCATGATATAAGTTGTTTGATGGAATATAAAAATATGAGTTTAAAGGAAGCCTGTGAGGAAGTAGTTATGAGAAAGTTAGTGGCCATGCATGGAGAGGGCGGGCTCATTGGAGTGGATGCTAAAGGGAATGCTTCCCTGGTTTTCAACAGTGCCGGGATGTACAGAGGTGTAAAAAGTAGCGATGGTACCAATATGGTTGCTATCTATGGCGATAATAATTCCTGATAATAAGGCCAAATACCATGAAAAAATTTGCTGTAATTGTTGCTGGCGGCAGCGGAACCAGGATGAATAGCACTATCCCAAAGCAGTTTCTTCTTTTACAAAACAAGCCTCTAATTTATTATAGTATTCAACGTTTTCTTGAGGCATATGATGATGTCCAAATCATCCTTGTCTTACCGGTTGAATATATTAGCAATGGACAGGAAGTCATAGACGGATACTTTGATCACTCACGGATACGAATAACTGAAGGTGGAAGAACACGCTTTCATTCAGTACAAAAAGGATTGGGGCTCATAGATGAGGAGAGTATTATTTTTGTACATGATGGAGTACGCTGCCTGGTTTCTAAGGAACTAATTCAGAGATGTTATAATAAAGCTGTGGAATATGGCACAGCGATCCCGGTTATTGCTTCCCGGGATAGCATTCGTATTATTATTGGAGATGAAAATGTACCGGTAGAAAGAGATACTATCCGGTTTGTACAAACGCCACAAACCTTTCATAGTAAGATATTACTTCCGGCATATAAGATAGATTACAAGGATAAATTCACTGATGAAGCAACTGTGGTCGAAGCTTATGGATTGAAAGTTCATCTTGTAGAAGGTGAGGAAAAGAATATTAAGATTACCTCCCCTGCAGACCTTACGTTTGCTGAAGCTTTACTACTTAAATAGTTTTATTATCGGAGGAAGCCTGTTCAGCTTAATTGCAGCGTATTTTTCCTCGGATGCTCCGAAGCTTTTATAAAACCAGGCCAGGTTCCTGATCTCGCTTCCCTCAAAGTCGAGCAATAATCTTTCGCCAGCGTGATCCTGTATAAATGCATTGATCATAAAGTGAGATGCTCCCATGGTTCTGCCATCAGGATGATTTCCAACCATAATATAATAAGCCCTGCCATTCGAAAAGAAAAAAACACATGAGGCCATTAATTTTTCATTCTTATTAAAAACACCATAGGTAATTGCCTTATTCTTCGTTCTCAGTTGCTGGTATAGATGAATGAAATTATTATAGTCTTTGCCCGTAATTGGTGAAAATTGTTTCGACTGCTCTTTTGCAAGTATAACCACTTCTTCAACGGGAATATCTTTTTTTAGAAAGCATCCAAGGTGTTCAGCTCTTTTGATATTTCGAATATGATTAGCAGCATAGGAGGCAACAAGATCATCATAAGACTTCTCCAGGTTCAAAATATAATTTCTTCGAACGTATAATGGAAAACCTTCAATCCCGAACACATTTCCGTGATTGAGGTATATATCCCAATACCTATATTTTGAAGGAATATTTTCCAGGAATGCACTGATGATTTTACCAGTTAATCCATTTCCGAATATCCCCAGTGATGCTGCAAAAAATGGCTGGTATAAATAATAGATCCCATATTTCCTGTTCCAGGTAACAGGCATTATCGCGGCGTAATCACCCATGATCAATCCATCCCAGTTTTTGCTC
Source organism: Chitinophagaceae bacterium (assembly GCA_017882205.1). Classification (GTDB taxonomy): domain Bacteria; phylum Bacteroidota; class Bacteroidia; order Chitinophagales; family Chitinophagaceae; genus Ginsengibacter. Next base: position 2,693 of record JADGPY010000367.1, on the reverse strand, counting down.
ATGATATCCAGATACAGAGAATATCCATAGATCAATCCATTGGCTGATTCATCAATGCACCTGTCCCATTTTTGTTTATCGATCTCTGTATTTTTTTTATAGAGGATATTCATCTTTATGGTTAACATTCGTCAAAATATAGATTGACGGCTGATCTTTATTTGGTTGAATTTCTGGATATCGATGCTAAATGAAATATTTTTCCAAAATCTTTTCTCTGTAATGGTTGACTTAAAATAATCTGAATAAACTTTACTGTAAACTATGGGGATATAAATGTTGATGAACTCATGGAGTAATGAGAGTTGTATTCCTGCATCATAAATGAATTTACCAGTAACTGCATCTTTTTGCCATGCCTCCGAATAACTGCCAATATCAAGAAATACCTTGAAAGGAATTTTTACCGGCAATACTTCCAATGGGTTGATATTTTTAGGAATGCTGGTCTTTAAGTTCACTGCTGCCAGCCAGTCATCTGTTTTTCCAATTTTAGCGGCTAGCAGATCTGAACGGACTTTGAATCCTCCATCACTAATCATGATCTGTTGGGATTGATAACCCTGGAATTCATTTCTACCGATGAAATAATTACTATAAGTATAGTCTTCATATCCATTTGCACCTGTCATATTCAAATGATAGCGATCTGTGGCAAATTGTTTGGTAAAAGTTTTATCTCCGAGGTAAAAAAACTTTCCGGCAAATAGCCGAACATTCATTCCTCCACCTTTGCTATAATTAAAAAAATAATTTCCATTAAAAGTTGTTTTCACAAAATCAGTGGATTGCTCTGCCTGCAGTTCGGCTATGTAAGGATAAAGCACCCGGCCATTATCAACTACAAATCTTAATTGATTCAAATACCTACTTGTCTTAGGGAAACTAATCACATACTGCTGGCGAAGAGTATCCCTTGTAAATAATAAACCGTCTTCTTTGATTAAAAATGTTTTCCATTGAACAAACTTTGTTATTGAGCTACGTGGATCTTTTTTATGAAATGTTAGTTTTAACGAAGGAACGATCCTGGTAAATCCGAGGAAGGTCCTGTTACCAACAGAATCTGTGAATTCATTCATAGTAAATGATGCTGCGCTTAAAGATAGTTCTGTCTTCTGTAAAAATCCATAAGACCGCCATGTATATTGAAGTCTGCCAATACCTGTAAATTTTTTACTTCCTGTACCATACATAGGAGCAATAAAATATTGAAAGTTATTTGCAGGCAGGGTAAAATTGTGAACTAACCCACCTATCATTAACTTATCATAGTGATTGAAACCGAACGCGGGCGATAAAAAAATATAGTTGTACTTATCTGTATTCTTAAAACTACCGATTGCCATTACTTTTGAATCTTTTTTTTGTGCAAGCTTGATACTCCCTGTTGTGTGTAGTAATGAAAAGAGGGAGTCTTCATTTTTACCAGTTATATCTTCCACCACTTTTTTAAGATCATCAGGGCTGGGGTGTTTAAATTTCCAGCGATTGTAATATTCATGCATTGCTCTGTCAAAAAGTTCCTTCCCAATGTTGTCTTCCAACGATTGCATCCACAAGCCGGTTTTATAATAGGCAATCAGATTATAGTTTATATCAGAAAAATTTTCTGATCTAGTCTCAATTGGCTGATCTGTCTTTGACTTTAACAAGGCACGGTAAATAAGATCCTGTGCATCATCAGGAAATCGGTTGAGGATAAAAGGTGCTTTTGTTTTTGGCGTAATTAGAGATTCGCTGCCATACTTCATTTTAATATATCGCAGATCAAAATAGGTATTCATTCCTTCATCCATCCAGGGGTGATCTCTTTCATTAGAAGCAAGGATACCGTACACCCAATTATGTCCAACTTCATGTTCAATGGTAAGATCAAGATCCTTTTCAGACATCCCCGGAGATATACTGGTAATGGTTGGATATTCCATCCCACCAGAAAATCCCATCTGGGTTTCCCATGCTTTCACCACATTATAAGGATATTCTCCCAGCCACTGGCTTCTTGTTTTTACTGCATCTTTTATAAATTGGGTACTTTTTTCCCATGTTTTTGAGGATGGCGGATAGAATGAATATATATTAATGATCCTTCCTGAAGCAAGTTGTAAAGTATCATGATTCATGATGTATCTTTTATCAGCGAACCAGGCAAAATCATGAATGTTACTTTGTTTAAAAACTAATGTCTTCATCTCAGAAGAGGAACGAATTGTATCAGCCTTACCTTTTTGTTGTGCTGAACCAGGTTGATGATTCTTTGTAGTTGGTATTATAGTGAGCGTATTGGCTCTTTCTTCAAGCCACTTTTTTTCCTCAGTATTTTGTAACTCTCCCGTTGCTGCTACTACATAATTTAGGGGGATGGTTATTTGCACTTCGAAGTTTCCAAATTCGCTATAAAATTCACCCTGGTCAAGATAGGGAATGGGATGCCAGCCTTTATTATCGTAAACTGCTGGCTTGGGGTACCATTGTGTTACCTGGTAGGACTGACCTATATGTCCGCCACGAGAAAAATTATAAGGCAGTTTTATATGAAAAGGGGTGGTTACTTTTATCATTTGACCAGGAACAAGAAAAATAGGTAATACCAGTTTCGCAATGTCAATATATTGAGGATGATCTTCAAGCCGGGCAGTAATCCCATTCACCCTAAAATCAAGACGATTAATATATCCTCTTTGTTCATT
>JADGPY010000366.1 GCA_017882205.1 Chitinophagaceae bacterium | reverse complement strand
TACTCTCCTTCACAACTATTCCTGTTGGCTTACCATTTTCATCCAGGGTAAACCTCACTTCTGTAGACGAAAAATTTATTGCCCCATTTTTAAATCGTTGCTTACGGAATTGCTGGGCAAGTTGGTTTAGAAAGAGTATATCATCCCGGTATAATCCTTCTCTTGTTTCGATGATTTGTTGAACATCCTCATAGGTAAACCGGTGATCAGAATGAATAATCGTTTTACCTAGCCAATGATTTTTTACCTGTCCCTTAATATTGATCTGGAAAATGGCAGAGAAAGTGAATTTATCCTCGTCTGGCCTTAATGAACACAATTCATTCGAGATTTTTTCAGGCAACATTGGATTTACACGATCAGGCAAATAGACACTGGTAGCACGCTCATAGGCACTTTGGTCAAGTGCCGTTCCAGGTTGAACAAAATGACTGACATCTGCGATATGTACCCCTATTTCATAATTGCCATCTGGCAATAGTCTGATTGAAAGAGCATCATCAAAATCCTTTGCATCAACAGGGTCTATGGTGAAAGTCAATATACCTCGACAATCTCTTCTTTCTGCAATTTCTTCTTTGGAAAACGAGTCATTTAATTGCCCGGCTTCCTGCACCACTTCTTCACTAAATTCTAAGATAAATCCACTTTGGATAAGTATTTCTTTCATGGCAAGATCATCCAGGTCTTTTGCCTTTAAAACAGAGACAACAGTACCCTCCGGTTTCTTATCACCATCCTCCCAATTAAGTAATTTCACTACAACCCGATCGTGATCTTCTGCCCCATTAAGGTTTTTATTATCTATATAAAAATCCGGCATGGGCTTTTTACTGTCTGGAGTAAAAAATGAGAAATTCTCACTTATTTGGATGTTACCAATAAACTCTATTTGCTTTCTCTCTATTATCTCCTCAACTTTTCCTTCAATTCTTTTACCTTTCGATTCAACGACCTGAACTTTTACAATATCTCCATCAAAACCTTTATTGAAATTATGAGGCCGTATAAAAATATCTTTCCCCTCTCCTTCTATAATTACATAACCTATTCCCGAACGTGTTATATCCAACTTGCCGGTAAGCAGGTTTTTACCATGTTTCTTTTTCCCGTCTTTCTTACTCATAATCCTTTGGACAACACTTATTTAATTTAAAATATATATGTGCAAGGTAAGCAAAGTATCACTAATTTGGGTTCTCGCAGCATCGATGTGAGGCATAAATGGATTTCGGAAAATTAGATTTATGAAGGTTATCACACGCACTATTTGGATTCTTTCACTCGTTAGCCTTTTTACTGATGTAGCGAGCGAAATGCTCTACCCAGTGATGCCCATTTTTCTACGAACAATTGGCTTTTCCTTTTTACTCATCGGGCTACTAGAAGGAGTTGCTGAAGCCACTGCGGGCTTAAGCAAAGGTTATTTTGGTAAAAAAAGTGATGTTTCCGGAAAGCGTTTGCCATTTGTTCAACTAGGCTATGCGCTGAGTGCCATCTCAAAACCCATGATGGCCCTCTTCGTCTACCCATTATGGATATTCCTTGCCAGGACCATAGACAGGCTGGGTAAGGGAATACGAACTGGAGCAAGAGATGCACTATTAAGCGACGAATCGAGCCGGGAGAATAAGGGTAAAGTATTTGGATTCCACCGGGGGATGGATACTTTAGGAGCAGTGTTTGGGCCATTGATCGCGCTTATCTACCTCTATTATTATCCAGGAAATTACAAGAGATTATTCCTCATTGCCTTTCTGCCTGGTGTTGCAGCAATACTTTTTACTTTTTTAATAAAAGAAAAAAAGAAAGTAGTTAATGTAGCACTGAAAGAAAAGAAATGGAGCTTCCTGTCAATCTTTGCCTATTGGTCGACGAGCCCTCCGGAATATAAAAAACTACTCATTGGCTTATTGGCATTTGCAATGTTCAATAGTTCTGATGCCTTTCTATTACTCAAAATGAAAGAGACAGGTTTATCCGATACATTGGTCATAGGTGTGTATATTTTTTATAACCTTATATATGCTTTGTTTGCATACCCTATTGGGATTCTGGCAGATAAACTTGGACTTAAAAAAATATTTCTAATTGGATTAGGTGTTTTTGCAATTGTCTATGCGGGTTTTGCAGTGAATCATAATTACATTGTATTTTATCTTTTATTTTTTTTATATGGTGTGTATGCCGCCGCTACTGAGGGCGTTTCTAAGGCCTGGATATCAAATATTGTTGACAAAAAAGAAACGGCTACTGCAATAGGTACATTTTCTGGTTTGCAAAGTATTTGTGCCCTAATAGCCAGTAGCCTTACGGGTTTCTTATGGGTAAGTTATGGAGCCATAACAACATTTACTATCACCAGTTGTGTAACAGTGATGGTAATTGTATATTTATCACGATATAAACCCACTCCTGCAGAAAAAAATTAATATCATGGAAAATTATGATACTGTTGTTGCAGCCCTGAATGGATTACGATCTCAAGGATATACAATCGACTTTAATATTGAGTTCGACAAATTGATCTGTTCAGAAAAAAAAATAATCCTGCATCCGGAAGATTTCGAGATCACAAAAGTATTTCGTTTTGAAGGGGATAGCAACCCGGATGATGAAGAAGTGGTGTATGCAGTAGAATCAAAAGACGGAGCTAAAAAGGGTGTTTTGGTAAGTGCCTACGGAATCTATGCCGAAGCCACTTCGAGTGAAATGCTAAAAAAAATGACTATAATTAAACTGTGATTCTCCGAAACTTTAAAACCATCTAACCTTTTGATTAGTTGGCCTTCTCAAGTTTTTTAAATGGAATGAGGAACCCTCTAAATATTTTTTTTATGTTGGACCGAAGAGAATTTATCAAAGCGAGTACTTTAACTGGTGTAGCTTTAACATTACCAGGTTACTTGAAAACATTTGCTGATGAAAAGGTAAGTAAAGTAAGAATTGGAATCATAGGGGTTGGCCTCAGGTCGCATGAACATATGGGAAACTTTTTGCAACGTGAGGATGTACAGATCATTGCTATTGCAGATCCACAGCAAAGAAGTTTAGACGAAGCATCAAAAGTTTTTAAACAATATAACAAACCTCTACCCGAGGTTTATGGAAAAGGCGATGAGGATTATAAAAATCTTTTAAAAAGGAATGACATTGATGCGGTGGTTATTTGCTCCCCTTGGGAGTGGCACATCCGGCAAGGAATTGATGCATTGAATGCAGGTAAAATTGCAGGAATTGAAGTTTGTGGAGCCATCAAATTGCAGGACTGCTGGGATATTGTAAATACTTCTGAACGAACCAATCTCCCGGTAATGATGATGGAAAATGTTTGCTATCGCAGGGATGTTATGGCAGTTTTAAACATGGTAAGGCAGGGGATGTTTGGCGAACTCATACATGCACAAGGCGGTTACCAGCATGATCTTCGTGGCGTATTATTAAATGATGGAGTTACCCCCTATAATAGCGGAGTAGAATTTGGCCCTAAAGCATATAGCGAAGCGCAATGGAGAACCAATCATTACGTACATAGAAATGCAGAGTTATACCCAACCCATGGCCTTGGCCCAGTGGCAGTAATGCTTGATGTTAATCGTGGAAACAGGATGACAAGGCTTTCTTCCATTTCTTCAAAAACCAGAGGTCTCCACAAATACATTGTCGAACATCCAAAAGGAGGTCCGGAACATCCAAACGCTAAAGTGAATTTCAGGCAAGGAGACGTTGTAAACACCCAGATACAATGTGCAAATGGAGAAACGATCTTATTAACACACGATACGTCTTTACAACGTCCCTATAATCTGGGATTTAGAGTACAGGGAACTGAAGGCCTATGGCAGGACTTTGGAAGTGGTTCATTTAACCAGGGCTGGCTATACATGGAAAAGAAGATGAGCAAAAATGACCATTGGGCTAATACCGAACAATGGATGAAAGAATATGATCATCCCCTATGGAAAAAATATCAAAAGGAAGCCGAGAGCGCCGGACATGGAGGTATGGATTTTTTTGTTGATCATGCATTTATTGAATGCATCAAGAGGAAAATTAATTTCCCACTTGATGTGTATGATCTGGCAAGCTGGTATTCTATTACCCCAATAAGTGAACGATCAATTCAGATGGATGGGCAGGTTCAGATGATACCCGATTTTACTAAAGGGAAATGGAAGAGTAGGAAGCCAGTCTTCTGCTTTGGTGACGATTATTAAAAACCAGTTTATAAAATATCAGCATGCTATCAAGAAGAAAATTTATTCAGCTAAGTTCACTGGCTGCCCCATTGCTTTCCGTAAAAGATGTTTTTTCACAATCTGGAAAAGGCATAACAAAACCGATTGTAATTTCTACCTGGGCGCCCAACGTAAAGGCAAATGCAGAAGCGTGGAGGATCCTTGGAAATAAAGGTAGGGCATTGGATGCAGTTGAAGCTGGTGTAAAAATTCCGGAGGCCGACCCAAATGATATGAGTGTTGGATACGGTGGGCTGCCCGATAGGGATGGAAAGGTGACGTTGGATGCCTGCATCATGGATGAGTTTGCAAACATAGGTTCAGTGATGGCCCTCGAAGAGATCATTCATGCAATCAGTGTTGCCCGCCTCGTTATGGAGAAAACACCTCATGTGCAATTGGCTGGGCCAGGAGCGCTTCAATTTGCATTATCACAGGGATTTAAAAGAGAAAATCTACTAACACCACAAAGCGAGAAAGAATGGAAAGAATGGTTGAAGACTTCTAAGTACGATCCAATGACGATCCCAAACATGCTTGAACAAAAAGATCAAAAAGAACCTGTTCCTTACCCCTGGCCTTCAGCAATGGTAAACCACGACACAATAGGAATGGTTGCTATGGATGACATGGGAAATTTAAGTGGTGCCTGCACAACCAGCGGAATGGCATACAAAATGCATGGCCGGGTTGGGGATTCACCTATCATTGGTGCCGGATTGTATGTAGATAATGAAGTGGGTGCAGCAACTTCAACAGGTGTTGGAGAAGAAGTTGTTCGAATTTGTGGTTCACATACAGTGGTTGAATTAATGCGACAAGGATTGTCTCCCGCCCTGGCATGCAGGAAAGCTGTAGAAAGAATGATAAAGTTGCGGGGTAAAAAAGCAATGGATGTACAGGTAGGCTTTCTTGCATTAAATAAAAAAGGGCAGTATGGTGCATTCGCCATTCAAAAGGGATTTAATTATTGCGTTCAAACAGATAATTCAGGAAGTAAGGTGTTCGATTCCAAATACATAATGGCGTAGCTAACGTTGGTAGAAAAATGAATTACAAACTTGAAGTCATAGGATTCACCATAGACGGATGCAGGATTGCCCAATCCGCAGGGGCTCACCGCATTGAATTATGCGACAATCCGGGGGAAGGAGGAACTACTCCATCATATGCCTTTATTCAATTAGCCAGAAAATTATTACAGATCGAACTTTATCCAATTATTCGTCCCCGGGGAGGAGATTTTTTATATAATGAAGATGAGTTCCTGATTATGCAGGAAGATATCAGGGCTTCAAAACAGTTGGGATGTGATGGCATAGTAACAGGAATCCTGACTTCTGAAGGGAAAGTTGATAAAATGAGAATGCGGAAAATATGCGCATTAGCATACCCGTTAGAAGTAACTTTTCACAGGGCTTTCGACAGAACCATCGATCCCTTTGAAGCCTTAGAAGATATTATTGAAATTGGCTGTGAAAGAATTCTTACATCAGGTCAAATGCCAAATGCATTGAATGGAATTGATCTGATAAAACAATTGGTTGAAAAAGCCGATGAAAGGATTATCATAATGCCCGGATCAGGGATAAGAAGCAATAATATTAAGGAGATAGCTAAAACAGGCGCAACTGAGTTTCATACATCAGCAAGGAAAAAGATTAAAAGTAAGATGCATTTTATTAATCCGGAAATGGCTGAAGATCTCGAGACAATAAGTGTGGATGAAGAAGAGATAAGGAAAATGTTGGAGGCGATCGGG
>JADGPY010000365.1 GCA_017882205.1 Chitinophagaceae bacterium | reverse complement strand
TGATTACTGATATTGATGCCACCCAAGGCGCTTGTTTGAGTAGAAGCCGGAAGATTTAAAAAGTTAAACACCGCATTGCCTCCTATGGTTTGTGAACCGGCTTCTTTATATGGTAAAAATAAAAGAAACAGCAGGGTGTTTTGAAATATTAATCTCATCGGGTACATAAAATTACTAAATCTATACCAGGGCAAGATCAATAACCTGTTGCATTGTTTTTACATAATTTATCTTTAAGCCCCTGATGAAATTTTGATCGATCTCCATTACATCTTTCTCATTCTGTGCACACATTATTATCTCTTTTAAACCAGCCCGTTTTGCTGCCAGCACTTTTTCCTTTATTCCTCCGACAGGTAATACTTGTCCGCGCAGGGTGATCTCTCCTGTCATAGCAAGATAAGGCTTGACACGCCGATTTGTAAATGAGGATGCCAATGCGGTCATTAATGTGATTCCAGCACTTGGCCCATCCTTTGGAACTGCACCCTCAGGTATATGTATATGCACATTTTTTTTAGTGAATAATTCAGGGTCTATCCCATATTTTTTGGCATTGGCCTGTAGATAAGTCATTGCCGTAGTTGCACTTTCTTTCATCACATTTCCCAGGTTCCCCGTAAGTTTTAATTCTCCTTTGCCATTATCGCTGGTAGCGGTTTCTATAAATAAAATGTCACCACCTACATATGTCCATGCCAGGCCTACAGCAACTCCGGCCATATTCGCGGTCTTATAAATCTCGTTGCTGAAACGTGATTTTCCAAGAATTCGTGTAATATCACCCCGGCTTATAGTTGGTTTTAAGCTTCCTTTTATTGCATAGGTCTTTGCGAGGTTACGCATGATGGAAGCAAGTTGTCGATCAAGATCACGTACACCACTTTCCCTGGTATAATCAGTGATCACTTTTTCCAGCACTGCATCACTAATTTTAAAATTTAGATCCTTTAACCCGTGAGCTTCTTTTTGTTTTGGCAATAAATGTCGTCGGGCAATTTCAATTTTTTCTTCAATTGCATACCCGCTTAGATCTATTATCTCTAACCTGTCACGTAATGCCGGCTGAATATTCTGGAGATTATTAGCTGTTACAATGAACAATACCTTGCTTAGGTCATATTCAAGTTCAAGGTAGTTATCGTAAAAATTATTGTTCTGTTCAGGATCCAGAACTTCCAGCAGAGCTGATGAGGGATCACCGCGAAAATCATTGCCAACTTTATCGATCTCATCAAGGATCATAACCGGGTTCGATGATTTAATTTTCCTTATCGACTGTAGGATTCTACCGGGCATTGCGCCTATATATGTTTTCCGGTGACCACGAATTTCGCTTTCATCATGCAATCCACCCAGGCTCACTCTCACATACTTACGGTTTATTGCATTAGCAATACTCTTGCCTAATGAAGTTTTTCCAATTCCGGGAGGACCAATAAAACAAAGTATAGGGCTCTTCATATCACCCTTCAATTTCAATACAGCGAGGTATTCCAGGATACGCTCTTTGACTTTATCCATTCCATAGTGATCATTGTCGAGAATTTTTTTGGCTTTTTTCAGGTCATACTGGTCTTTAGTATAATCTTCCCATGGAAGATCAAGCATAAGATCGAGATGGTTATATACAACTGAATAATCAGGAGTAGATGGATGCATCCTTTCCAGTTTCTCTATACCTTTATTAAACAAATCTTTTGCAGCAGCGCTCCATATTTTTCCTTCAGCCTTTTTTTGCATTTCCTTTACTTCAGCAACATTGTCTCCACCTAATTCTTCCTTAATTGCCTTCATCTGTTGTTGAAGAAAATAGTCTTTTTGTTGCTTATCAAGTTCTGCCCGGGTTTTGTTAGTTACCTTATTTTTAAGTTCTGCGTATTGCAACTCGGTCTGCAACAAATTCATAAGTACTTCTGCTCTAGCCTTGATATTATTTATTTCAAGAAGCCTTTGTTTTTCAACGATTGTGCTGTTGAGGTTACTGCTGACAAAGTGAATCAGGAATGAAGGATTCTCAATATTTTTAAGAATGATTGAAGCTTCTGAAGGCAAGTTTGGGGAAAGTTGTATGATTTGTGCGGCAAGTTCTTTAATGGAACTAACCATGGCATCAAAATCGGCATCATTTTTTAGTTCATCATCTTCAAGCAGGCTGATCTTTGCTTTAAAATAAGGATCATCTGATGTGATCTCATCTATCTTGAATCTTTTCTTTCCCTGAATAATGATCGTGGTACCTCCATCAGGCATTTTTATCAATTTCACAATTTTAGCTACTGTGCCTATGTCTACCAGATCACTTACTGAGGGTTCTTCCACCACACTGTCTTTCTGTGATACTACTCCGACCATTTTGTCAGACCTATAAGCATCATTGACTGCTTTGATACTTTTATCACGGCCCACCGTTATAGGTAATACCACACCAGGAAATAATACCGTATTGCGGAGTGGAAGCAATGGTAGTTCGACTGGAATAGCCTGTTCTTCACTGTTTTCACCACCATCTTCGTTCAATGGAATGATTGGCATGAATTCCATTTCATCTTCCGGACTACCCAAATATATTTTTTGACTCATAATTTCTTTCATTGGACAAAATGTCAAATTTTCGCTCAAAGGAACGAAGTTTTACATGAATACTCTAATTGTCAAGATTAATGCCAATGACGGAGTTTCTCGCCATAGCGGAGAATATTGCCCCGATTACTGCATACTTTTGCTACCATGAAAATTACATTCAGTGCTAGTGAATTGGCTATTTTGAAAAAAATAGGCACTGCAGCGGAGGAACTAAACATGCCCTGCTACCTTATTGGTGGATTTGTGCGTGATAAAATTCTTGGAAGGGAGACAAAGGATATAGACATTGTCTGCCTGGGGGATGGTATAAAGTTGGCCCAAAAAGTTGCAGGTAAATTTGATCATACACCCAGCGTTAATGTTTTTAAGAACTTTGGAACGGCACAAATCAAAAGTGAGGAACTTGAAATTGAATTCGTCGGTGCCAGGAAAGAAAGTTATGAATATAATAGCAGGAAGCCCGAAGTGGAAAAAGGCACATTGGAAGATGATCAGAACAGGCGGGATTTTACAATTAATGCTTTGGCCATCAGCCTTAATTCTAGTGATTTTGGGATTTTAATTGATCCATTCAACGGGTTAACTGATATTGAAAAAAAGATTCTTCAAACGCCACTGGCTCCGGAAAAAACATTCAGCGATGATCCTCTTAGGATGCTTAGGGCAATAAGGTTCGCAACACAACTGGATTTTTCCATAGCTGAAAAAACATTTATAGCAATAAGTGAAAATAAGGAACGGATCAGGATTGTAAGTGCAGAGCGAATCAATGACGAAATGAATAAAATCATCATGACTCAAAAGCCGTCAACTGGATTTGATTTGTTGTATAAAAGTGGCTTGCTAAAAATTATATTCCCACAGATGGTGGAACTAGTAGGTGCCGAGTATATTGATGGGAAAGGTCATAAGGATAATTTTTATCACACCTTGCAGGTTCTCGATAATATCTGCAGGCATACTCATGATTTGTGGCTGAGGTGGGCAGCGATATTGCATGATATAGGAAAGCCTGCAACTAAAAAATTCGAACCTGGGCATGGATGGACATTTCATGGGCATGAAGTTGTTGGGTCAAGGATGGTTCCAAAAATATTCAACCAACTTAAACTTCCACAAAATGATAAAATGAAGTTTGTTAAGAAACTGGTTGAATTGCATTTAAGACCAATCAGTCTTACCAGGGAAAATATAACGGATTCGGCTATACGAAGGTTATTGTTTGATGCCGGTGATGATATAGATGCATTGATGACCTTATGCCGGGCAGATATCACCTCAAAAAACAGACAAAAAGTAACCAGATATCTTGAGAATTTCGAATTTGTAATCAGACGCCTGGCGGAAGTGGAAGAGAGTGACAAAATCAGGAATTGGCAGCCACCTATAACAGGAGAGATAATCATGGAGACCTTCCATCTTCCACCATGTAAAAAAGTGGGGGATTTAAAAAATGTGATCCGTGAAGCTATCCTCGATGGTGAGATCGTGAACGAATACCATGCAGCTTTCGAGTTTATGATGAAAAAAGCTGCTGAAATGGGGGTTGTACCGTAAAGACGTTGCATGAAACGTCTGTACAAATATATTTCTTAATTTTGTTCTATGGCAATTTTGAAGTTTAGAATTTATTGGGAGGAGGATGCTAGCATTTATCGTGATGTTGCAGTTAAGCATTCACAGAGTTTTCAGGATTTACACCAGGCAATTTTGAAATGCTATGAATTCGATAATAAGCATAAAGCAACCTTTTACAGGAGCAATGACAATTGGTTGCGTGGTAGGGAAATTTCTCTCGAAAAATATGATAAGGTTTATAAAGCTGAACCCCTGGTGATGAGTGAGACCCTTCTTGGCAGTGAAATCCGTGATCCTAACCAAAAGTTCATTTATGTATATGATTTCAATAAGAACTGGACTTTTATGGTTGAGCTCATTAATGTTAATAAGGAAGAAAATTCAAAGCTTATTTATCCGTCCTGCCTTCGGGCGGAAGGGATTGCACCCAGCCAATATGGAACTAAAGGACTCATAAGCGAAAAACTTGCAGAAATAGAAGAAAAGTATGATTTGAACAGTGAAGCTTTAATAGGTGGATTTGGCGAGGAAGGAGAAGATGAAGATATGTCGGGGGAGGAAGAAGAAGAAGAAGCCACAGATGACGCTGCTTCAGTTTAGGTATCAGGTATCCGGTATCAGGAAAACCGGCTATAGTATCAAGACTTCGATAATAAAATTTTCAGCAAGATTAAATTTCTGCTTATACCTGACAGCTAAATCAATTAATGAAAGATAAAACATGCATTGTTGTGGTTGGTCCGACAGCCGTCGGAAAAACCGATGCTGCAATCAGGCTCGCAAATCAATATTCCACTCAAATTATTTCTGCAGATAGCCGCCAGTGTTTCATAGAATTGAATGCCGGTGTAGCAAAACCATCGCCTTCCCAGCTTCAACAGGTTCATCATTATTTTATCAATTCTAATTCAATCCATGAGGAGGTAAATGCTGGTACTTTTGAAGATTATGCCTTGCAAAAAGTAATTGCGATATTTTCAGAAAATGATGTTGCTATAATGGTTGGCGGCACTGGGCTTTATATAAAAGCTTTTTGTGAAGGTTTTGATGCTCTTCCTGATATCGATCCTGGAGTAAGAAAACATATTGCATCATCCTTCGTGGAGATGGGATTTGAATGGCTTTACTCAGAAATTGAAAAAAAAGATCCGCTTTATTTTTCAAAAAGGGAGATAAAAAATCCTCAACGCATGATGCGTGCACTTGAAGTAAAGTTATC
>JADGPY010000364.1 GCA_017882205.1 Chitinophagaceae bacterium | reverse complement strand
CGCAGATCTCACCATTGTTACGCATTCGCTTTTCGACATCCCATCCAAAAGATATCACAGATGATGTTTTATATACCATAGCAAAATATGACAACATCTGTAATTACATTCATTTGCCAGTTCAAAGCGGAAGTAGCAGAATATTGCAAATGATGAACAGAACCTATTCAAGGGAATGGTACCTCTCAAAAGTGCAAAGGATCCGGGAAATAATTCCTGGCTGTGGATTATCCACTGATGTGATCTCAGGATTTTGCACCGAAACTGAAGAAGACCATCAACAGACGATGAGTCTAATGCAGGAATGCAGATACGATCTTGCTTATATGTACTGCTATTCAGAGAGGCCCGGAACCCTTGCTGCTAAAAGATTTACGGATGATGTACCTGAACTAATAAAAAAACGCAGACTTCAGGAAATAGTGGCGCTGCATCGCGAACAATCACTTGCAAGTATGCAAGCTATGCTTGGTAAAACAATGAGGGTGCTTATCGAAGGAAATTCTAAAAAAAGTGATGACCATTGGGCAGGCAGGAGTGATGATAATAAAGTGGTTGTATTTCCAAAACCCGAAGTGTCAATATATAAAGGCGATTATGTGGATGTTCTTATCACGGAATGTACAGCAGGTACGTTATTAGGAAATTCAATTATACTAAAGGAAATTGACTTAAACAATTAGAGTAATAATAATATGGATCAACAAGCAATAAAAAACAGATTCGGAATCATTGGATCTTCGCCAGCATTGAATTATGCATTAAACGTTGCGATACAAGTAGCCAATACTGATTTAAGTGTACTTATTAATGGTGAAAGCGGAGTTGGTAAGGAAGTTTTTTCCCAGATCATTCACGTCCTGTCTTCCCGCAAGCACAATCCGTTTATAGCGGTGAATTGTGGAGCTATCCCCGAAGGTACGATCGATTCAGAATTATTTGGGCATGAGAAAGGCTCTTTCACAGGTGCAGTCGATAGCCGTAAGGGATATTTTGAAACAGTAAACGGCGGAACTATTTTCCTTGATGAGATTGGTGAAATGCCATTGGGTACACAAGCAAGATTGCTTAGAGTACTTGAAGCAGGGGAATACATACGGGTAGGGTCTTCCAAGGTCCAAAAAACAGATGTACGTGTGATAGCTGCATCTAATAAGGATCTGCTTGATTTTACGCAATCAGGAAGATTTAGGGAAGACTTATACTATCGGTTGAATACTGTGCCCATCCGAGTCCCCTCTCTTCGGGACAGGAAAGAAGATATACCCTTATTGTTCAGAAAATTCGCAGTTGATTTTGCTGAGAGATACAAATCTCCACCCGTACAATTAGATGAGGATGCAAGGTCTGTACTGGTGAATTATCCATGGCCCGGAAATGTGCGTGAACTTAAGAACATTGCTGAGCAGATTTCGGTATTATCGCAGGACAAACTTATTACTGGCCCCATCCTTCGTAAATTCCTTCCAGAAAACAATATGTCAAGATTGCCAGTTCTTGCCTCAATAGGTAGCCACCCGAAAGAATTTTCAAATGAACGCGAAATCTTATATAAGTTGTTTTTCGATATGAAAAAGGATGTGACAGAATTGAAGAAAATGTTCTTTGAAATATTACAAAACCCAGGTGCTATTAATAGCGCTAATTTTCAACATGCAAATATGCTTGGTGATTTTCAACAGGATAGTCATCCCACCCTATTTCAGCCTCAACCTGTTGTCATCAACGCACACAGTGATATTCATAACCATGAAGATGTGGAAGAATCATTGAGCATCATGGATAAAGAGAAAGAACTAATAATAAAGGCACTCAAAAAACACAGGGGGAAAAGAAAGGATGCATCTCTTGACCTTGGGATCAGTGAAAGGACTTTATATCGTAAATTGAAAGAATATAATATTGACGACTAAATTTTGAAATGATGGATTTGGAGTTCCGGCGTCCATATCCTAAATCCCACTTAACGATGTTATATAAAACACAGTTACGATCAACAAATCTGACTACTATTCTCCTCGCTCTCTTCTTTTTGCTTACAGGTTGTGCTACCTGTAAATATGCTACAAAAGATCCGGCTTCAATTCCACCGGATGTAAAAACATTCAGGGTTAATTACCTGGAGAACAGGGCAAATTATGTAAATCCACAACTTACCCCTCAGGTGACTGAAAAGCTAAAACAAAAAATTATTGGTCAAACAAGACTGCGTCAAACAAATAGCGATGATGCTCATTATGACATTAGTGGAATGCTCACTGAGTATAGTGTTTCAACCACAGGAATCTCAGGCCAAACTGCCAGTCTAAACAGGTTAACCGTTTCATTTCACCTGGTGTTGAAAAATAACCTCGATCAGAAAAAGAATATTGAAACAGATATATCCAGAAGTTATGATTTCGATGCAACTAAAAGCCTTACCGATTATGAAACAGGACATTTTAATGAAATCATCAAAAATCTGGTCGAAGAAATATTCAATAAAATATTCATTAACTGGTAGTTTGGATTATTTAAACAAATGAACAACCACATACTTTTACCTCAACATCTATTTTCTCCATCAAACGGGCAAATTGATGCAAAACAATTAGAGGATCTTGTTGCTGAACATCCTTATTGCCCTACTGCGCAGTTTTATTTACTTCATGCTGCCAGTATTCAACAGGAAAATAATATGACCGCACAGGCTGGCAAAACTGCTTTGTTTTTCAACAATGCACATTGGCTCGACTGGCAATTGCATCAAATAGATCTTACAATCCAATCCTGGCAAGAAGAAATTACACCAGGCAAGGAAGTTCCTTTACCTATAAAAGATGAGCCATTGATCTCATTCGAGCCTTTGCATGCAGTTGACTATTTTGCCTCCCAGGGAATAACGATCACAGATGAACTAAAAACAGATGATAAACTTGGCAAACAGCTTAAAAGCTTTACCGAATGGTTAAAGACCATGAAAAAAATTCATACAGAGAAATTAGATCCGGAAAATGAACTTACAGATCAGAAGATCAAGACTATTGCCGAGAGTTCCAACACCAATACAGAGGTGGTAACCGAGGCTATGGCAGATGTTTTGGAAAAGCAGGGGAAGGTTGAAAAAGCAATCGAGACATATCAGAAATTAAGTTTGATAAATCCGGCTAAAAGTGCTTACTTTGCAGCCAAAATAGACAGTTTAAAAGGATCGTAATATGTTAGTTATATTTGGAATATTAGTCATCGTTGCCTCGATTATTCTTGGCCTCATCATACTGATTCAAAACCCTAAAGGCGGAGGTCTTTCCTCCTCATTCGGCGGTCTTGGTAACCAATTGATGGGTGTTAAGCAAACAACTGATGTATTGGAAAAAGGCACCTGGGTTTTTGCGGGCATAGTTGGAGTACTATGCCTGACTTCCGCAATCTTTATTCCAAAAGGAAGCGGGAATTCTGAAAGAGATCGAATGATCCAGGAAGCCCCTGTAACAGCCCCTTCTTCTAACAAACCAAATCCCACTCCTCTACAGCAAAATCTTCAACCTCAACCTCAACCTCAACCTCAACCAAAAAAACCATAAAAATTAAATAACAAACATTAATAAAGATATTCAAGCCTTAAAAAACCCTGTCTAATAAAGGCAGGGTTTTTATGTTTAACCAATTTGGAATATTGATAATATGAAGAAAAGAAGAATATTTCTATACTTTATCGCGATCATAATCATCCTGGTCTTATTTATTGGATGGGAACTATTTGGACCTGTTGTAAATTCACCCGAAGCAAAATACTTTTATATTAATACAGGTTCAACTTACAAAAGTGTGCGTGATAGCCTGGTCGCAAAAAAAATTATATCAGGATCATTTTGGTTTAATATAACCTCGAAAGTTCTTCATTACGACAAAGCTGTGAAACCAGGGAGATACAAGATAGAGGAAGGTACAAGCATTGTGGCCCTTATAAGAATGCTTAAGGCTGCAAAACAGTCGCCAGTTAAACTTGTAATCACAAGGCTGAGAACAAAAGAAGATCTTGCTAAAAAGATCGGAGATAATTTTGAGCCTGATTCATTAACCGTGATCTTGTTTTTAAATAATCAGGATACATTATCCCGGTATCAACTTGATACAAATTCTGTAATGACAGCCGTAATTCCTAATACTTATTCTCTGTTATGGAACACCACTCCCTCAAAGATCTTCCGGAAATTAATGACCGAAGAACAGAAATTCTGGAATTCCAAACGAAAAGAAGAAGCAGCCAACTTACATCTTTCTGAAAAAGAGGTGTATACCCTGGCTTCGATTGTGGAAGAAGAAACAAATATGGATGCTGACAAAGGGAAGATCGCAAGCGTTTACCTGAACCGAATGAATGCAGGTATGAGGCTATCCGCGGATCCCACAGTTAAGTATGCATTAAGAGACTTTGGATTGAAAAGGATTTTAAATATTCATACGCATTTTATATCCCCTTATAATACATATACAGTAAGTGGCTTGCCCCCCGGCCCGATCTGTACTCCTTCTATTAAGACTATAGATGCAGTATTAAATGCACCTTCTACAGATTATATGTTCTTTGTTGCACGTCCCGATCGTTCAGGTTATTCAAATTTTGCATCATCATACCAAGAACATCAGAAGAATGCGACAATCTACCAGCATTGGCTGGATAGTTTATTCCTGGCGAAAAAACTGAATATGGATGGCACAGTTCCTGGAAACTAAATGGACTAGAAGATATATATTCGCGCTTCTCGCGAAGGGATATTGCCACGGAAGTTAATTTTATTTTTTTCCGTATTTCCATGTCCTCCGTGGCAAGATTCTTCGAGTGAAGCGGGAAGCCTAATTTAATGAATTTTGCTTTGACAAGACTTGAACGCATAATAATTGCTGCTCCGCCAGTTAATTTAATTTTAAAAGGTAGCAAGAAATGGAAATTACCTGGCTTTGAAGGTGTGCCACTATACGAGGTTATCAAATTTTTCTTAAAACAATTAAAGACGCATGGTTTAACTGAGCGCGCATCTGCGATCTCATATAATTTCCTTATGTCGATTCCTCCCACCTGTCTATTTATATTCACATTGATACCAAATTTGTCCATTATTCCTAAAAAGACAATCCAGCTACAGATTCATAACCTTATTCTTGATGTTGTCCCTTCAAAAATCTATAATGCCGGACTTATAAACTTTGTTGATTATTTTTTCAAAGGAGCTAAGTTCGGGATCTTGTCTTTTGGATTCATCCTGATCTTGTTTTTTGCATCAAATGCAATGATGGGCGTTATGCGTTCTTTTAACCGGGATTATATAGGTTTTGAAAAAAGAACCGGGCTCCATAAAAGATGGGTAGCTATCAAGCTAACCATATTATTGTTTTCACTGATGATGATATGCCTTGTATTACTAATAACACAAGGAAATATTCTCACTTATATTGGCATCAAAAACGTATCAATCAAACATATCATTATTTATGGCAGGTGGATAGTGATTACTCTCCTGATCTTTTATTCATTTGCTTTTATATACAAATTTGCTCCCGCTACACAAAAAAGATGGAACGTTTTATCACCCGGCTCCATCATTGCAACCTTTTTAAGTATCCTGGCTACCGCGGGATTTCTCACTTTTATAAATAATTTCAGCAGGTATAATGCATTATATGGCTCAATAGGAACGGTAATCGTTATAATGATCCTTGTATTCATTAACTCGCTTATCGTATTGATAGGCTTCGAGTTTAATGTTAGTATAAAATCATTACGCGCAATGGCTGAACATAGAGTCCTTGAGGAGCAAATTTCACAACAGGAACAGGCTGGTAGACAAACTATATGAGCGGTTAGATATTTAGATAATTATTATATAAATTGCACTCCCTAAAAATAGCTTAAGAATGAAAAAGAACATATTGATTTCCTCTCTCTCGGCAGTAGTTGTTGTCGCATTATTTTCTTTTAAAATTACAGGAGGCACGTTGCCTATCGGTAGCCCTTTGCCAATGCCTACTGTGAAAGTTCACGATATCCAGGATAGAATTGTTTCATTAAAAGACGTGAAACAACAAAATGGCTTATTGGTTATGTTTAGTTGCAACACTTGTCCTTATGTAATTAAGAATCAACAACGCACCCAGGAAATTTGCAGGTTTGCCATGGAAAATAAGTTAGGCGTGATCCTTCTGAACTCAAATGAAACCCAGCGTACCAGTGATGATAGTTTTGAAGCCATGCAGATCTATGGCAAGTCACAAGGCTATAATTGGTATTATGCAGTGGATAAGGATAATATCCTTGCAAATGCATTTGGAGCAAGCAGAACCCCTGAGTGTTTCTTATTTAATAAAGATCTTACACTTGCCTATCATGGCGCTATTGATGATAACCCTACAGATGCTCAAAATGTAAAACGCCAGCACCTTAAAGAAGCTATTAAGGAATTACTTTCCGGAAAAGACATTTCAATTAAAGAAACTAGAAGTGTTGGTTGTGCGATTAAAAAGAAGGATTAAAAGGTCGTATTTATGGATTCTCCATTGCCTT
>JADGPY010000064.1 GCA_017882205.1 Chitinophagaceae bacterium | reverse complement strand
CATCCGCACTTTAAGTGAGATACCGGTTGAACTGCTTGAAGATATGTTTGGAAAAAATGGAAGAGAAATGTGGCGCAGGGCTAATGGCATGGATGATACACCCATAAGCCCTTATAGTGAACAAAAAAGCATCAGCACAGAAAATACCTTTGAAAACGACACGATAAATGTCAACTTCATGAAATCCCAGATCGTTCGTATGACAGAACAGATTGCTTTTGATCTTAGAAGCCAGGACAAACTTACAGGATGCATCTCCTTAAAATTGAGGTATTCAAATTTTGACACCGTTAGTAAACAGGTATCGATACCCTATACTTCATCAGATCATGTGTTATTAGAAAAAGCTAAAGAACTCTTTGATAAACTTTATGACCGGCGTTTACTGGTAAGGTTAGTTGGTGTACGTTTAACCAACCTCATCCCCGGCAATTACCAGATCGACTTATTTAAAGACACACAGGAAGAAATTCGTTTGTACCAGGCTATTGATAGTATCAAATACCGTTTTGGAAAATATTTAATTGCACGGGCAAGTACCCTTTCATAACCATTCTATGTATCTTAATTGTAAAACCTTCTTTAGTTTTCGGTACGGTGTACTCAGCAGTGAAGAACTGGTGAAGCAAGGTATTGAACTAGGTGTACAGGCGCTAACTCTTACCAATATCAATTGTACAGCGGATCAATGGGATTTTTGGGATGATTGCAACAATGCCGGTATCAAACCACTGCTGGGTACAGAGATCCGTAATGATAGCAGGTTTATGTATATTCTTATCGCGAAGAATATGAAAGGTGTACTTGCCATCAACTCATTCCTCTCCCACCATCTCCAAAACAAACTTCCATTTCCGGAAAAAATCGCTTTGGAAAATGTCTGGTTGATATATCCCTACGCTGAAAATATCAATGCTGATGAACTGGCAGAAAATGAAATGATTGGCATCAAACCTTTAGAAGTGTCAAAATTGTATAATGATAAAAAAATACTTGATAAATGTGTGATCCGCCAGCCGGTAACCTACCAGGATAAAAAAGGATATAATCTCCATCGTTTGTTAAGAGCAATCGATAAGAATATTGTTCTTAGTAAACAACTCTCTTCTGATGTGGCCGGGAAGGATGAAAATTTTTTACCCGTTTCTGCACTGCTTGAAAAATTCAAACAGTATCCTTTGATTGTGACCAACACATTGCGAATCATAGAAAGCTGCCATTATGAATTTGATGCCTCATCCGATCGAAATAAAAAAACATCCGATAAGAATAAAAAAACATTTTCTGCTACCATTGAGGATGATCGTATTCTTCTGGAAAAACTGGCTTTTGAAGGATGCTCTAATCGATTCGGCAACAATAAAACTGCCACCAAAAGAGTACAGAAGGAATTGAAGATCATCAACGATCTTCAGTTCAATGCCTATTTTTTAATCACCTGGGATATTATCAGGTATGCACAAAACCGGGGATTTTACCATGTAGGGAGAGGAAGTGGGGCCAATTCAATTGTTGCTTATTGCCTTCAAATAACCGATGTGAACCCTATTGATCTTGATCTTTATTTTGAAAGATTTATGAATCCCTACCGGGCCTCCCCTCCAGATTTTGATATTGATTTCAGTTGGAAGGACAGAGATGAAGTGATTGATTATATTTTTAAAAGATATGGCAAAGAACACGTAGCGCTGCTTGGAATGTACAGTACTTTCCAGTACCGGGCGGTAATACGTGAACTGGGAAAAGTGTTCGGCTTACCCAAGAGTGAAATAGATGCGCTTGTTACAAATAAGAAATCGGCATTTACTGAAGATACGATCCAGCAACAAATTCTTTTTTATGGAAATCTTATGCAGGATTTCCCAAACTATCTAAGCATACATCCGGGTGGAATGCTTATCAGCGAAGAGCCGATTACACAATACACAACTCTTGAGATGCCTCCGAAAGGTTTTGCCACTACCCAGATCGATATGTTTTTGGCAGAAAAAACCGGGCTATATAAACTTGATATATTAAGCCAGCGCGGACTGGGGCATATAAAGGAGGCTGCCCGCCTGATCAAAGAAAATAAAAGTATATCTGTAGACATCCACGATGTGGAGAGATTTAAAAAAGACCCCTTGGTGGCAGCACAAATTCGGGCTGCTGATACCATTGGATGTTTTTATATTGAAAGCCCTGCAATGAGGCAACTGCTAAAGAAATTACGTTGTGATGATTACCTCACACTGGTGGCAGCAAGTTCTATTATCCGGCCAGGTGTTTCTCAAAGTGGAATGATGAGGGAATACATTCATCGATTTCATAATCCCGGAAAGTTTGAGTACATCCATCCTAAAATGAAAGAACTGCTGGAAGAAACGTATGGGGTGATGGTTTATCAGGAAGATGTGATAAAAGTGGCGCATCATTTTGCTGGCCTTGATATGGGAGAAGCAGACGTACTGCGCAGAGCGATGAGTGGTAAGTACCGCGGCAGAAAAGAGTTTGATGTAATCCGTGAAAAGTTCTTCCGTAATTGCAAAGAATACGGTTACTCTGAAAATATAACTGCTGAAGTATGGCGGCAGATTGAAAGCTTTGGAGGATATTCATTTTCGAAGGCCCATTCAGCCAGCTTTGCAGTAGAGAGTTATCAAAGCCTTTTCCTGAAAACCTACTACCCGATGGAATTCATGGTAGCGGTTATTAATAACTTTGGAGGTTTCTATTCTACTGAATTGTATTTCCACGAACTCAGAAGAACAGGGGCAAAAATCCATCCACCCTGCATAAACCATAGTGATGAACTCACCAGTATAAATGGCAGAGATGTTTATATCGGATTGATTCATGTTCAGAATTTAGAGAAGGAAACAAAAGAAGTAATTCTGAAGCAACGTTCATGGCAAGGATCTTATATAAGCCTGCAGGACTTTATAGAAAGAACGTCGGTCTCTATCGAACAATTAAATATATTGATCCGGGTAGGTGCTTTGAGATTTACGGGTAAAAGTAAAAAAGCTCTGTTATGGGAAGCTAATTTTTTGCAAAAGAAAATGCAGCGTGTTTCAATGCACTCAGAAAAGCTTTTTAAAGAGCCAATCATTGAATTTAAATTGCCTGCGCTTACTCATGAACCTTATGAAGATGCACTGGATGAAATTGAACTGCTTGGATTTCCATTGTCTGATCCATTCGAACTCGTTGATGCTGATTGTAAGAATTATATTCCCAGCAGGTTATTTGAAAAGCACATTGGAGAAACGATCGATGTGCTTGGGTATTATATAACGGAGAAGCCTGTACGCACTATAAAAGGTGAGTATATGTGCTTCGGGACTTTTCTTGATTCAAACGGGGAATGGATAGATTCGGTTCATTTCCCGGATTCAGCAGAAAAATATCCACTTGCAGGAAAGGGATTTTATCACATGAGAGGAAAGGTAATGGATGAATTTGGGGTTTATTCTGTGGATGTGGGCTGGATGAAAAAGGTGTCAGGTGTCAGGTCAATAATTTAATACAATCGAAGTTGGATTTGAAACAATGATCTCATTCTTTCCTTTGAATTCCTTAATAACACCTGTTACACAAATTTCTTTATCAGCATACATCTTTTCAGGAGCTACTTTGAAATTAGCGAGATCTTTACCAAATATAACAACAGTGAGCGGGCTGTTAGGATAAGCGGCCCCAAGGTTGAGCATGGTCATCTGTGATTTGTCAAAAAACTTTGTGCCGAATACTTTGGTGCAAACAGTAATACTATCACCTACATGCTTACTTACATCTTCAATATTGATCTTTGCCTGGCAAAAAGCATAAGAGGAAAAAAAGCTGGCTATTGCGAGGATGAACAACCTTTTCATGTAGATTAAATTTGAACGGCAAATCTATCACTTGTTTTTGAATGACAAATACTTTTCCTACTACATTTGAATCAGCTCACTTTCGTACTTTTATCTAAAGGATCAAGATGGATGTACAAATCGAAGAAAGTTGGAAGGAAGTATTGAAAGACGAATTTCATAAAGATTATTTTCAACACATCGTAGCTTTCCTCAAGGCTGAAAGAGCCACCGGGAAGATCATCTATCCCCCTGGACCCTTAATCTTTAACGCCTTCTACAAAACCCCGTTTAATAATGTAAAGGTGATCATACTTGGCCAGGATCCTTATCACAATCCAGGGCAAGCCCATGGACTAAGTTTTTCGGTACCAACTGGTGTTGCAAAGCCACCATCACTCGTAAATATTTTTAAGGAATTACAAAATGACATAGGCATCGCCCCTCCTGTTTCTGGCAATCTTGAGAGATGGGCAGAACGGGGAGTCTTCCTTCTGAATGCATCCTTAACAGTTAGAAAAAATGAACCAGGAAGTCATAGCAAGATCGGCTGGCTGGAATTCACTGATGCAGTAATTAAGAAACTATCAGATGAAAAAAAAGGGCTTGTATTTTTATTGTGGGGTAAATTTGCCCAGGATAAACAGGCACTCATAGACGAAACACGGCATCATGTATTAAAAGCTGCACATCCCTCACCGTTCAGTGTTGATAAAGGCTTTTATGGCTGCAGGCATTTTTCCAAAACCAATGAACTGCTCGCCTCTGAAAACATAGAGCCCATAGACTGGAAACTTTGAACAAATGAAAATATTTAAAGAAATATTGGGAAGAATATTTGCACTATGGGGAGTCATTATTTTTGTAATCACCATGATCCCTGTTTTTTTGTTCATGTGGCTAATTGGAAGTGTTAAGGAACCAAACAGAACTGCAATGTTCCGCCTCAGCACTAAAAGATGGATGCAGGTATTTTTTTTACTTGTTGGCTGCAGGCTTAAAATAAAAGGTGCAGAATATTTTGAGCCGGGAAAAAATTATATAGTCATCTGTAATCATAATTCATTGTTCGACGCGCCGGTGTCCGCTCCATTTATCCCGGGACCGCCAAATAAAACGATAGCAAAGATTGAGATGGCCAGTACTCCCCTGTTTGGACTGATCTATCGCCGGGGGTCAATCCTTGTTGACAGAAAGGATCCCAACAGCAGACGGGATAGTTTTAGCAAAATGAGGGAAGTGCTAAATCTCGGCATACATATGTGTATCTACCCTGAAGGGACACGGAACCGTACAACCCAACCGCTTAAAGAATTTCATGATGGTGCATTCCGGCTGGCCATCGATACCAAAAAACCCATAATGCCTGCGGTGATCTTCAATACAAAGAAGGTGTTACCTCCTGGTAAGCCATTTTTCTTCTGGCCATGCAGAATGGAAATGCACTTCCTTCCTCCAAGGAATATTTCTGCGGATGAT